>SVRU01000114.1 GCA_015064665.1 Oscillospiraceae bacterium | reverse complement strand
AGGAAGACTAATTCCGGATACCGATTCCGACGCATCAGCCGATGCGCCGTCTTTTTTATTGCCAATATCCGATAAGGCATCAATAGTTTCGGCATATACAATGCTCGGTATTGCGTAGAACAAAATGAGCAATGAAAGCGCGAACGATACGAGTTTGGTTATTATTGTTGTCTTAGATTTTTGCATATACTAAGCTCCTTTCTTTTTCTTTTATGAATCGGATTTTTATGATAAGGTTGAATCAATACGTATATTCATACGTTCTTTCAATAATATCTGCCGAACCGCCTGTTCCGTACATTTCGAAGGTTATAAGTGCGCGGTATGTACCTCTCGGAACCTCTTGCGTGTGCGTTATCGAGAATGTGATATTTGTGCTCTCATCAACCCATTCGTTGTTCAACTCGCCGTTGTTTACGTCTACCCATCCGTTTGATGTCTGAACCTGAATTTTAGACGTTATTACTCCTCTTGTAAGCGTGTTGAATTTTCCTACGTAAGCTACAGTCAGCTTGGCAACTCCTTCTTCGATTACAAATCGACTTGTAACGTTTGTGGTATTGTTGTACATAGGCATAACTGTAACCTCTTCTTTTATTGCTGCAAACGATGCTATTGGCAACATTCCTGCAAGCAATATTCCGCAAATTAATAAGGAAATAACTTTTTTCATTTTTAAATCCACCTTTCTTTTTTTAAGGGGGTAATTGTCCCCTATATAATTAATAACAATTCAAAAAGCAAAAAGGGTGCAAAAAAAACGAAAAAATTTTTGAAATGTTTATTTTCGTGAAAAATGCACAATAAGTATTGTGTATTTTTGTTGTTTTGTTTTATCGAGTTGATAGCATTGACTTTATTAAAATATTGTATTAAAATATAAATAATGTTTTGCTATGCTAAACGTCTCTGAATAAAATTTCACATATTGATATTCTTTTGATAGGAGATTATGAATGCTTGCCTTATTTCTTGCATCAATAGACGATTTGTCTTTAAAAGCCAAATTTGAAGATATATACTACACCTACAAGGATGATATGCTAAAAATCATATACAGTATACTGAAAAATGAAAGTGATAGCGAGATTGCATTGTCTAATGCATTTTTTGCAATTTGCAAAGGACTTGATAAGCTCATTAAAAAAGAGGAATGTCAACTAAAACCCATAGTTCGTAAAATTGCCCGAAACTCAGCAATTAACCTATATAACAAAAACAAAAAGTCAAAAACGGTAAGTATAGACAGTCTTAATATGCAGGAATTCGATACTAAAATTGACGACTCTCTCGAAAATGCCGAGCTATACGATAGGTTGCTGTCCAAAATAAGAAATATGCCCTACATATATAAAGATACTCTTTATCTTTACTACATAAGCGGATTTTCAACGAAAGAAATCGCTGTTCTGCTCGGACGAAATAAAAACACCGTAAAAGCTCAATTGCAGCGAGGAACAAAGCAGCTCCGCGACTATTTGAAGGAGGTGGGATATAATGACTGAAAATCAGATTAAAATAATAAAAAAAGCTCTCATAGATACCGAGCGGGAAGAAGCTCGTTTCTATGACAGCCTGCCTAAAGTCAATATGACCCACTCCGAAAAATACAACAAAAGGATTGAAAAGATTTTTGCAAAGGATGATCCGAGAATAATTTGGATGCCACGCAAGGTTGCAACGGTTTTAATTGCCGCGTCACTTATTTTTGCGCTTTCGGTCACAGCGTTTGCTTTCCGCGAAAACATCAAAGATTTCTTCATAGATATATATGATACTTTTGTTAAAATTACGGCAAAGGAGAATGACGAAGAACCTCTTCCGGATAAAATTGAAAAGGTTTACACGATTTACGGGATTCCCGACGGATTTGAGAAGATTGACGATTCTGCAGACGAGGTTGTCGCACAACAGTGTTGGATAAGCGATACGGGAATGATCGTGCTTCAACAGATTTTGGCAAAAGATACCGAAATTTCATCCAGCAACGAAAACAGCCAACTTGAAGAGACGCAACTCGCCGGCAAAACAATTTTCATGATTCAAGAAAACGGAAGCTACACTCTTTATTGGTCAGAGGCGGGATATATTTTTACTCTTATCGTTTCCGATACTATTTCCTTTGAGAGCGTAAAGGATATGGTAAAAAATATTGCTCCAAAAGAGCAATAAAGCTCATGTATATAAAAAGAGGCTGGCTCAAGTTCAAAAAAACTGAGCTAGCCTCTCACTTATTAAGGGGATAATGTAATCCCCGGGGAACTTGATTAATCGCTTTCGCATTTGGCAGGTTGTGCCTTGTTGCGATTCTGTCGCATCGCGTACAGAGTAATCTGTGCATTTGCACTGATGAGTAAACTCAGCGATGCAAATTAGCTAATTATCAGAAAAGATCAACGAAAACGAATGAATCGGTTGTTTTTTGATTCAGGTGGTTCGTGCCGACAAAGTAGTCCTTTTCGCCCTCGCCGTAGATAAACTTCGTATTTCCGAAGAATCCGCCGTAATTGTCCGGCATATCAGGACTTCTGTGCCAGCCTCCGTCACTTACGCCTTTACCTGCGGTGTTAGTTATGTAGAATCTTACGCCCGTGTTGTTGATAACCTTAATGAAGCTCGGGGGCTTTTTAATATTAAGGTTTCTCATACATGTTGGATGTGTAATGCCCGATTCAAGCTCATCCGTGGTTTTGTCTTTCAGACTTTCTTTGGTAATGCTCGTATCACCGATAACGCCGTCGCCGTCAACGTCAATTATGTCGTTCTCGTCTATTTTGCCGTCAAGGTTTACGTCGTAAAGCGGCTCGTCGATATATCCGTTTTTATTCGCGTCAAGATAGTCAAAAACAGAAGATTTGCCGGCATCTTCAGAAAGGTGCATCTTCTGATGCGTGGAGGCGAACGAAAAGAGCGTCGCATCAACCGAGCTTAACTGAGTTTGCTTTTTCATGCTGTATGCTGAGAAGTTATCAAACGTAAGGTTCGGGAAAGCCGTAGTATATCCGAAATACCAATTGGTGTAATTATGGTGCGCAATAATAAGCTCCGGGGTTCCACCGGTGACATCGTAAAGATAAGCCTTGGTATCCTTAACCGAGATGTGACCGTCCCAGTGATAGCCGTAGTCGGAGCGGAGATAGAGGAAGGGAACTGTGGTTCCGTACTGATACCAGTTGACGTTTTCTATTATAAGGTCGCCGACACCGGTAAGCTCCATACCGTTTATGTTGGTGTTGATTATCTTACCGTTATAAAGACCTGCGTGAGCGTCGAAACGGGATATCTGCGAGTCTATGTATTCCATATTCTTGCAATAGTTCGTACCGCCGATACCCCACTGCAGCTTAAAGCTTTTTCCGTTCACCTTCACCGAGCTGGTGCCGGGACGCGCGCCGTCAGAGTAGGTTGCCGACGGGGTCTGTTCTCCGGTCTCCGTATCAACCGTTACCCAGAAGTTTGACTGAATACAGCCTTTAAGAACTATCTTGTTTACAAGATTTCCGCCAAAGTTGTAGGTACTGGAGTTTCCGTAGCAATGTCTGCCGGGGATAATGCAGTTTTCAAAGGTTACATGGTCGGCGTTGCTCGCTCTGAACATACCGGTATTGCTTCCGCCCTCTTTGTTTTCAAAAGCGCGCTCGGCAAGCGTGACTCCGCCCGTCACAACGTGCTCAACGTTGTAAACCGTCGTGTACGAGCGTGTAACGCTTATACCTCTTTTTCTGTATCCGCCCTTCCAAGTTCCGTTAACGATATGGTTTACCTCGGTTTCAAGCGTTTCGATAATTCCGTTGCCGACGCGGATAGCCGTCGAGGGATCAAGCTTGTAAACCGTCATATAGTCAATGTTGGTGTACTCGAACATTAAAGGAGTTTCTTCGTTTACGTTGCCGTCCTTGTCGATTATAACAAGCTCGTGCATATCCTCGCCGGAATGACCGCCGTAGCCCTTACGTCTGAATACCTTGTGCTGTGAGTTGTAGGGAACAAGCATAAGAGCGCCGTCCCAGCCGTCAAGCTTGAAATCTATATGAGTTGTATCGGGATTAAGTCCGTCTGACACTATCTTTGCAAGCTTGGTCGTATCCGAGACCTTTACTGAGGTGAGATTTGAATCGGGAAGAATAGAAAATATGTGTGTCTGAGAAAGCTCGTAATTTGAACCGCCCGAATATGATGCAAGCTTTCTGTCGTCGATTATGATTCTCGCACCCTGCCAGTCTGTATTGGTGCGAATCGGAATTGACGCAGTCTTTATCCTTCCGTCAATGGTTACGTGAGCGTCGAAGAGGTAATATCTTGCGCCGCGCGTACCCTTTACCGTCTGACCGCTTATGTTGGCAAATACGTGGGTGTCGTAAAGTGCCTGATAGTCGTCGGTCTTGCCGTCACCCTTCGCACCGAAGTCCTCGTAGTAAACTACGCTTATATCCTGCTTGTAAACCTCACCCTTGAAGTCAAGCTCGCCCTTGCCCGTAATTATATTATCGGCAATAAAGCGGTTCGTAGCTCTTTCGAGCATGTTGTCGTAAGCGCATTCAACGACAAGCTGCGTGCCTTGAGCCGA
>SVRU01000113.1 GCA_015064665.1 Oscillospiraceae bacterium | reverse complement strand
CGGGAATAAACTCCATTATATCGTCAAGCTTACAATCGAGAACTGAGCATATTTTGCCAAGCACATCAACGTTAACGTTTTCTCCTCGACTCATTTTGCTAATTGTTGTAGGATTTATTCCGGCAAGTGAGGCAAGCTCCTTCTTTTTCATATCCTTATCAATGAGGAGCTTCCAAAGTTTTTTATAGGTAACCGCCATATTTACCTCCGAATAATCTTTTTTCTTATTTTATCACAAAAACAATGCTTTGTCAACCAACAAATTTGGAGTTCTCCAAATTATTTTGCAAATTAAACAATTTTACGCATAGTTAGTATCACTATAGTGATATAAGAATAGGCTGAGTTTTTGCCCAGCCTATCGTATTATGAGAAGTATTCGTTAAGTAGTTCTTGATGCTTTTGGCTCTTCTTTGCGATCTTGAATCCATAATCCGAGAGGAATGTTATCAGCCATTCCTTTGCTATGATTTCCTCGCCTTGAGCCTTTACGCATTTTAGGTGTCCTCGGTTTATCCATCGTCTTACCGAGTCGTGCTCGTAGCCGAGGAGCTTTTCGAGCTCTTTCGGTGATAAGGTTTCTTTACGATTGCACCACCGTTTTGTAAGCCATTCGGAGAAGTCTTCCCGAAGTTCATTCGGGTATCGTATTTCCGAGGTGCTTTTCTTTGCTGAGAATATGGGAGGAATAAAGTATGCATATGGGTTTTTGCTGACTGTATTCACATAGTGAATAACGTCCGTAATTTCTATCGTGTACCGCCTTGTTTTCTTCTCGGTATCCTTGCAGGGTATTACTCCGTTCTGGAGCATCCAAGCACACTTGCGTTTGCTGATTCCGAGGATGATTCTGAGTTGCTCGGAGTTTATCGTTTTGGGATAGGCAGATACGATTTCGTTAACCGTCATTTTTCTCACCTTCGACTCTGAAGCGTTTGCCGTCTGTATCGTCGGCATGCAGTAGGAGGTAATCTATTAAATCGAGCTTTGATATAAGATGTGCACCTCGCATAACGAAGCTTCTTAGCTCACCCGATTTGAGCAGTGCGTATATCGTGTTCTTGCTTTTCTTCGTCCATCTCGCAGCTTGTAAAGGTGATAGAATGTCGGGGCATCCGCGAAGTAGCCATTCAAGGTCTTGTTTTCGTTTCTCTTGATTATTCATTTTCTTTCTCCGTAATCTTTTTTGCCGACGGAGATACCGAGAAACTTTGGTTAACTATTTGGTCGGATTTCTGACAGTTTTCTATCAAATTTCGCGGAAGCTTTCAGAAAAATAATGTTTGTATGCACGTTTTTTCATATAAATAGGGACGATGGGGGACGAGTAGGTACTTTACGGTTAATTACTCGAAATCAGTTTGTGCCAAAAGCACACGAGGGTTCGAATCCCTCCCTCTGCGCCAATAAATAAACGGTCGGTTTTTTCGACCGTTTATTTATTTTCACAGTCGGTCGGTCACGAGCACAGCAAGGGTTCGCATTTGAGCATATAGCTGTCTGGGAGCTCGCTCACAAGCGGCAAGGCGATAAATCTTCACCATAGGTGAATACCCCTCCCAAATTAACCCATTCGGGTTGGATTGAACCTTTCTTTTTTTGTCGCAGAATAATAAAAAAAGAACAGAGCTTCAATTTCTGTTCTTTTTCATTATTATAAGTTTATTTACTTCTTATCGAAAAGCGCGCGGCGCGCGGTGGAGTGGCGCATCATAGCGCGCATTCCGTCGATGTCCTCGGTCTCGAGCATTGTTTTTAAGGCGATGAATTTGTCTATAAACATATTCATCTGCTCGAGGAGTACGTCCTTGTTTGCCACAAAAAGCTCGCTCCACATAAGGTCGTTTATGCGCGCGATTCTTGTGAGGTCGCGGAAGGAGTCTCCCGTAAACTTTTCCATGTTCTCCTTGTCGTTGCAGGTCATAAGCGTGATTGCTATGCAATGCGTAAGCTGAGAGAGAAATCCTATCATTTCGTCGTGCTCCTCGGGGGAGAGAGTTGTCACGTTTGAAAATCCGAGAAGTCTGCCAAGCTCGATGCAGGTCTCAATTGCCTCGGGAGTGTTCTTTTCGGTAGGCGTTACGATGTAGTTCGCTCCGATAAAAAGCTTGTCGGTGCTGTTTTCAACGCCTGAAACCTCGCGTCCTGCCATCGGGTGCGCCGGAACGTACTCGACATCGGGGCGAAGCATATCCTGTATCTTGTATACGATACTGCGCTTTACACCTGTTACGTCAGTGATTAGCGCGCCGCTTTTCAAAAGAGCTTGGTTTTCTTTTATCCATTCAACGAATACGTGAGGGTAGAGAGCGAAGATTACGAGATCTGCCTCGCCTATCATTTTTTTGTCAAGCTCGGTTGAGCCCTCGTCTATAATATTTTCTTTTAGTGCATAGTCTATCGAGCTTTGTTCAAGCGTTATGGCGCTTATATGAAATCCGAAGCGCTTAAGGACCTTGGCATAGCTTCCGCCGAGAAGTCCGAGACCGACAATTAATATTTTTTTGCTTACGTCAACTATCATTTTAATTCCACCTCCGCGCCGAGCTTTTTTATATTTTCAAAAAATCCGGGATAGCTTTTTCTTGTTGCCTCAGCGCCGTTGATGCTACCGCCGATGTGGGAAAGAATTACCGACATAGCCATAACTATGCGGTGGTCGTTGTGTCCGTCAAGTGTATCACCCTTGTAAGATAGCGTCTGCTTCGGAACGGTGATAACGTTATCGCCGAACACAAGTCCTCCGCCAAGCTTTTTTAGCTCCTCGTGCATTGCAGCACCTCTGTCGCTCTCCTTGACTTTAAGTCTGTCTGTTCCTGTAAAGGTGGCTCCGTTTTTTAAGGCGGCAAGGGCGAAAAGTATCGGTCCGAGGTCGGGGCAGTCGGAAATGTCAAGGGTAGGTATACCGCTTGATATTTTATCGAAATATGACGAATAGACTCTGTCTCCCTGAAGGCTTTCGGGATTCAGATTCTCAATTGTAATATCCGAGCCGATGTGATTGAATGCATCGAGAAAGGCGGCATTTGAGTAGTCACCCTCGATTTTTGCCGAAAGCGCGTGCATTTTAGCGGGCAGAACTTCAATTTTGTATTCATCCGTAAACGTTACGTCAGCTCCAAATGCTCTCAGAGCAGAGACAGTCAAATCTATATACGAGCGGCTTTCAAACGGCGGAATTATTTCTATCGAGGAAGGCTTGCTAAAATAGACAAGCGCGAAAATAAGACCCGTTATAAATTGACTGCTGACATCACCGCGCAGCTTGTAGCTGCCTGCCGCAAGATTTCCGCATACAGTAACGGAATTTTTTTCTTTTTTGAAGAAAAATCCCTTATCCTTGCAAAGCTCCTCGTAAACACCGAGAGGTCTTGCAAGAAGTCTCTCGCTGCCTCGCAGGGTGACCGCTTTTCCGAGAGCGAGTGCAAGAGGAATAAAGAAGCGAAGCGTGCTTCCGCTCTCGCGGCATTCAAGTACGGGTGATTCTGCCGTCATAAACTTTGCGGGGTCTACCGTGACTGAGTCATTTTCAGTGGTTATATTTGCGCCGAGAGCTTTTAGACAGTCTATGCTGGCAAGAATATCCTCATTGTAATCAATTCCAGTCAGCGTGCATTTTTCGCCGGATAGGGCAGCGCCGATGAGGTATCTGTGCGCCATGCTCTTTGAGGGTGGTGCATCTATTTTTCCGTGAAGTATACACGGCTTAAAGGTTGCTGTCATTTGCTTTTCCTCGGTTAATCTTTTTCTGCCAAAAAGTCTATAGCTTCAAGGTATCCGTCAGTGCCGTGACCGGTGATGGTTTTGATGCAGGCGAGGCGGATATAGCTTATCTGTCTGAAATCCTCGCGTTCCTCGACCTTTGAGATGTGCACCTCAACAGTCGGTATGCTCACGGATTTTACTGCGTCGAGTATTGCAATGCTCGTGTGTGTGTAAGCGCCGGGGTTGATTACTATACCGTCAGCACATCCGTAGGCTTCCTGAATTTTATCTACAAGGCAGCCCTCGTGATTTGACTGATAGGTCTCAACCTCAATTCCTTTTTTGTCGCAATGTCTTTTGATTTTTTCAACAAGGTCCGGATAGGTCTCCTTGCCGTAGTGGTCGGGCTCGCGAATACCCAGCATGTTAAGATTTGGTCCGTTTATAACAAGGATCTTCATAATATAAGCTCCGTTCGTTTTGCTAAAATGTATTCCGCCTCGGCCACCGGAGTTTCCATATCGGGAACCGTTATATCGGCGGTAGATTTATAAATGCCTATCCTTTCGGAATAAAGCCTCGCGAGCTTGTCCTCGGTGTTGGAAAGGGGTCTGTCATCGGTTGCGCGAAGCCTTGAGAGCTCGGCATTTATGAAGAACAGCTTTCCGTTTCGACGAAGCGCACGGACGTTTTCCTCGCGTAAGATAGCTCCTCGGCCGGTTGATATTATGCGCGCACTACCTGCCGATACGTCTCGTATGACCTCGGATTCAAGGTCTCGGAAATATTTCTCTCCCTTAGCCTCGATAAGCTCCTTTATCGAAGTGCCGCATCTTTTTTCTATTTCGGCATCCGTGTCAAAAAACTCATATCCGTCAATTTTAAGGAGT
>SVRU01000112.1 GCA_015064665.1 Oscillospiraceae bacterium | reverse complement strand
TGACACAAATATTTTCGTGTACTATCCTATTGAAAACAATCAGTCAAGACTTGTTCCCGAACACTCAAGAGCAGCCTCGGCAACAGAAAAAGCTCGTCAGCACGATTCGATAGAAAATATTACGAGCTCACTTGAGCTTTCAGGCTTCAATCCGCTTTTCGTTGACAAAGAGGATGTTGTAAACGCGTACGATTCCTTTGTTAAGTGCGGTATACCATCGATTTCCGAATTGAAGGTTAAAACCGTCATTGTTCCCGAAATAGAGGTGATAGACGAGAACGCACTCTCGTCGCTCAAAGCGCTTTCTGAAAACGGCGTTCGAGTATTCTTTGTTGACGGGGTACCTTCCGTGAGTGCAAACAGTGGAGAGTATATCGAGTGCGGATTTGAGAAAACAGAAATTTGTGAAGTTTTGAAAATGCTTCATTCCGATGGCGAAATATTGACCGACGAGGCAAACGGCAAGGTAATTCGCGGAAAATTCCGCGATGGCGATAGAATGCTCCATCTGTTTGTCAACACGGCAAGGGAGGATACAAAAATCAGTTATGATGCGGCAAGTCCCGGTGAGATATTCGATCTTGATTCAGGAAATGTTACAACCGTATTGCCGGGCGAGAAGATAAGAATTCCCGCAATGCGCGGTATTTTTATAAAAGTTTAATTATTTTGTTCTTGTTTCACGGCCAATACCGTGTATGAGATATATTTTAAGAAAATGACAGTAATCAATGTAAATGACGAAAACGATCATTTTACCGTTAAGTCTAATGAGACTGTCACTATCAGCGGCACTACCTATCCCGTATTTTATCTTAACCGTGGAATCGACCCTAAGAACGCAGCAGAGGAATACCTCGTTTACGTTTCCGTTGACGGCACCGAGGTTAAGTCCGATGCAGTCAGATACAGTATTCTTCAGTTCGCTCTTGAAGGAATGCTCACCACTACAGATGCGGCAGAATATGCGCGTTATGAGTCAATCGTTACATACGCAAAGAGCATCCGGGAATGGCTTGCTCCCGATTACGATTTTGCAGAAAGTGATTACACCAACCGCGTTCACGCACCTGCAAATTAATCTAAAATAAGTTAAAACAAAAAATGGGGGCTCACTCCGAGCCCCCGATACAAAAAATCCAAAGCGAAAGGATAGAGAAGTTTGAATAACGTCATTACAAAAGAACGGCTTGAACGTGCTCGCACCGAGAGGTCAGCAATGCGCGAGGCTTTTTACGAGGAGCATGCCGACAAATTGGGAAAAGAAACGATAGATGCCTTTCGCGATTTTTGCACCCTCTACGACGAGGGACTCTACATCTGGCTTGCAGGTCTGTGGCAACCTGAGATTGGCGGATTCTATTATTCTGAGGGTGGCAGAGACATTGAAACTATGCTTCCCGACCTCGAAAGTACGAGACAGGCAGTAGTATTTATTAAAGAATCCGGACTTGCTATGGATTTTGGAAGAGGAAAATTTGAAGCAGTTTCTCCTAAGATGCAGGAGAAGATAATAGTCTTTGTTAAATCTTGTCAAGATAAAGAAAGCGGGTATTTTTATCATCCGCAATGGAAAAAGCGGATTTCCACTTCAAGACGCGGACGCGATCTTGGGTGGGCAGTGTATTTAATGAAAGAATTCGGCGGCAGCCTTGACTACCCTACACCTCTTGAAAGAAGCTTTTCGGGAAAAGCATCGGTCGCATTACCCGATCACCTAAAGTCAACCGAAGCTTTCAAGAAATATTTAAATGAAAGAGACTTTTTACATAATTCCTACCCCGTGGGCAATCTTCTGCAGGCACAGTGCAGTCAGATTATCGCGGCGGGCGAGGAGTATGTTAATATACTTATAAACCACATAAACGAAAGACAAAATCCCGAGACGGGCGTCTGGGGCGAGGTTGTCAATTACGACTCGGTCAACGGACTTATGAAGCTTGTGCTGGTATACGCAGCTTGCAAGCGTCCGGTGCCGAATGCCATGGCGGCTCTTGAGAGCTGTGTTAAAGCAGCTATGTCAGACGAGGAGATAACCTTTGTCTGTCAGTTCTATAATCCCATCGTTACAATTGCAAATCTTATTGACATTGTTGCCTCTCGAAACGGCGCCGAGGCAGGCAAAACTCTTCGCGAAAAGATGAAGGAGCTTGCCCCCGATATGATAAGAGTAACTAAAGAAAAGGTTCTGCTTTGCAGAAAGCGTGACGGCTCGTTTTCTTACAACCCTAACCATTCTTGCTTTGTATCTCAGGGTGCTCCTGTTACCGACCAAAATATGAACGAGGGCGACGTGAATGCATCTTGCATATCCTCTACAGGAATGACCGGACACTTTACACGTATTTTCGGAATACCCGATATGCCCCTTTTCTGTGCAGAGGATGCAAAAATATTCCACGAGCTTCTTAAAAATTCAAAAGTTTATTCCAAAACCAAAGCTCGCCCTTTGTGGATGGACGAATGGATGGCTAAATCACCCGAGCTGAAATAACAGATGGCTGATAAAAGAGAGGTATCTATTATGTATTACATAAATAAAGTAACCTCATCCGAGGTAATAGATTTTTCGGCATCTGAGCTAAAGAAATATCTTCGTATGATGATGCCCGAGGGCGGAGACGTAAAAATCGCGTACAACCCCGATGCTAAAGACGGATTTCGCCTTGGACTTATGCAGGATTTCGGTCTTGACACCTCCGACGTAAAAGACACCTTCCTTGATGATATAATATACGTTGATTGCGATACGAATGGCGGTATAATTGCCGGTGCCAACGAGCGTTCGGTTCTTATGGCTGTGTACGAGTACCTGAAGAAAAACGGATGTCGCTGGCTTTACCCCGGAGTTGACGGAGAATATATACCAAGAGTTGATATAAAGCCTGTAAGCCTGCGTCACACGCCGAGGATGCGTTACAGAGGGTATGCCGCAGAGGGCGGTGTATTTCACGATGCCGTTACCGATTTTATAGATTTTATGCCCAAGATCGGACTTAACACATATATGGTAGAGTTCCGAGTTCCGAGAGCATACTACGAATTCTATTATAAGCATTTCAGAAACTATAAAAACCGTCCCGAAGAGCCTATTTCCGACGAGCAGGTTGTTCAGTGGAAAAGGGAGTCCGAATGCGAAATTGCAAAGCGCGGTTTGCATTTTCATGATATTGGACACGGTTGGACGGTGGATCCCTTTGGGGTTGATGCTAAATATGCGTGGGAGAAAATTGATGAATCTCTCGTTCCCACGGATATGGTGCAGTATCTTGCCGAGGTTGGCGGCAAGCGCGGTTTGTTTGGCGGCAGACCTGCAAACACCCAGTTCTGTATGTCAAACCCGAAGGCAAGAAAGATGTTTGTTGATTTCGTTGTGAAGTATGCCGAGGATCATTCAAATATAGACTATCTTCACGTGTGGCTTGCAGATAACGTAAATAATCATTGCGAGTGCTCTGAGTGCTGTAAAAAAATCCCCTCGGATTACTATGTGATACTTATGAACGATATCGACAAGGCACTTTCGGCAAAGAGACTTGATACAAAAATTGTATTTATCGCATATCTTGATACCATTTATCCCCCCGAACTCGAGAAAATAGAAAACTCATCAAGGTTTTCACTTCTAATAGCGCCTATATCCCGTTGCTACTCGGTAACGAGCACCGAGGAAAGCGAAAAGCTTGGTATAATACCCTACGAAAGAAACAAGATAAAAAATTCCGGCTCTCTCGGTCATCTGTTAAACTATTATGACGGTTGGAAAAAGGCATTTTCCGGTGACGGAATAACCTTTGAATATCATTTCTGGCGTCATCTTTACTATGATTTTACAGGACTTCAGATGGCAAGACGCATTTATGAAGATGTAAGCTATTATGAAAAACGAGGAATAAACGGTTTTATAGAAGATGGCTCTCTCCGTCCGTTCTTCCCGAACGGAATTGCGCTATACACTTATGCTGCGGTGTTGTACGATGCTTCGCGTTCTTTCGATAACATAAAAGAAGAGTATTTTTCTCATATTTACGGTGCTGATTGGCATAGTTTTGCAGATTATCTTGAAAAGATAAACGAAATACTTCCTTATGAAAAGTTTTCTACCAATTCCATCGAGGGCGGTTTGAAGAAAAATCTTGATATATCTTCTGACTATACCGAAGCCTTGTCAAAAATCGAGAACGTATTAAAGGAAGGTGAAGCTATCGTGGCTTCTCACTATAACTCCGATATCAGAGTACAGACAGTTTCGGTAAGACTTCTTGAGTGGCATGTTAAATATTTGAGAGGTATCTGTGCGGCGCTCAAAGAAAAAATTCTCGGCAATGAGGATGAAGCACTGAAGCTCTTTGAGGAATTTCAGTTCGAATATGGCAAAAATGAGGTTTATATTCAGCCGTATTTTGATCATATTCTTAATTTTTCCGGACTCTCTCATCTTTTCAAAATAAACAACAACCCGCTTATCACGGATTAAAGAAAGGATAAAAGTTTGAAATAAACTAAAACCTTCCCCAAGCGAAAGGCATAGAAATAAAGACTACCATGTGGTAGTCAAAAAAACAGCAACAAAACAGATTAAGAAGTAGCAGGGGTGACGAGATACCCTTGAC
>SVRU01000022.1 GCA_015064665.1 Oscillospiraceae bacterium | reverse complement strand
TTACGAGGTGAAATATGGAAAAGAAAGCGGCACCGCTTATTCCTCCTTTCAGAATAGCGGATAATTTATATTGGGTCGGAGTAAAGAGTATGGCTCCGGCTCACCTGATGAAGACTGCAGATGGGCTTGTGCTTATCGACAGCGGCTCTGACGATACCGTTGACGCGCTTATTTCGAATATCGAGTCGCTTGGGTTCGACGTAAAGGATATTAAGCATATCATTCATTCTCACGGGCACTACGACCATACCGGCGCAACGCCTAAAATAGTTTCTCTTTCCGGAGCTAAAACCTATATAGGACTTGGTGATGAGGATGCCGTGCGCGGTGAGTGCGATTTGCTTTGGGCGGGAAAAATCCCACCCGCTAATGAAAAGGAGTATTACTTTGAGCCCGACGTGATAGTTCGTGAAGGAGACGTTTTGGATTTCGGTGACGTTAAGGTGCGGTTTATCTCAACCCCCGGCCATACCGTCGGAACGATGTCAATGTTTTGGAACGTCAGATATAAGGGAGAAGAGTATATTGCAGGTATGTTCGGCGGAGCAGGGGATAACTCGCTTACCGATAAATATCTCGACTCAAAGAAGCTTCCTTATTCGCTCAGAGAGGATTATATAAGAAGTACCAACCGTCTTATGAAGGAGCAGGTAGACCTTCATATCGGCAATCATCCCGGAAACAATAATCACGTGGACAAGGCTTCGCGTATGACGGAGGAATATAATCCGTTTATCGAGGAAAAAACCTGGATTCCGTTTCTTACAAAACGTAAAAACGAGGTTATGGAGCTTTACGGGCTTGAGGACGTTGAGTAAAGAGAAACGGCAAGGGCTTTTTAAAAAGCACGGAGTGTGCTTTAAAATAAATTAGTGGCGAGGATGCTTTGTGCATCCTCGCCATTTTTTGTATTGTGGTATGATTTTAATCGTCGTCGCTTTCCGCCGCCTTAAGAATGAGTGCGCTTATCGCGCCGGTTGCGCGGTTTGCTTCCTCCGCTCTTGCCTTTTCGTCGGCAACGATGTCAAGATATTTCTTCGAATGGGTGTTCGCGCCAATCAAGAGGGGAGAAAACAGGCTCTCAAGCTTTTTGTTAAGGAATCTGTCGCCAAGACGCCGCTCAAGCATCTTTACTGCGAATGCCAGCTTGGGATTTGTGGTGTAAATTCCCTCAACCAAGGGTTCGGCAATCTTGTCGTTTGGAATTTCGGTCATTCTCATAAGGAGTCTTCCGTCATCACCGAAAGAAAACTTGATTTTTCTCGAATTCGGCATCTCCGGAAGAATAATATCAATCTTGTAGCTTTTATGCCTGTCTTCGTTTTCTGCCGATTCGCCCATTGCGCGAATAAGATATTTTTCACCGTTAAAGTTAAGCACGGTGCTTCTGTATTCATAGAGTCCAACCTCAAGTCTGTAGTCAATTCCGCCCTCTCTGGAGGTAAAGAAGAGCTTTTCGCCCTCTCTTTCAAAGCTTACCGATTCTATTCCACCGGTATAGTTATTCTGCATTGCGCGAATGAAAAGAGGGAGAATTCCGTGGTTGTTCTGCGCGAAGGTGTAGGTTCCGAGAATTTTATTCCAAGCCGAATCATACGGCATTCTGTTTTTTAGTCCGATTTTGTAAAGAAGTCCCTTTTTGGGGTGCTTTGGCTTTGCGTAACAGCGCGACTCGAAAAACGTCCTCTCTTTTTTTCTCAAAACGGCAAGAGAGCCGGTATCGTATACGTCCGAGTAGATTTTTCCGCCGAGATAGCGTTGTATTATCTCGATTACCGCGCTTTTCTGGAAAAGCTCGTTGTTTTCGCAATTGACGACCACGACTATTCCGTTTCTCGGGCATACCCACACGTTTTGCCCGAGCATGCCGTTAAAGAGAAATTCGTCGTTGCGTCTGTGAACCCAAATCTGATATCCGTAATTAAAATCTCCCGCGCTGTCGGGCGCTTGCATCTGCAGCGAGGTGCTTTTTGCGACCCACGCTCTCGGCAATACCTTTTTCCCTTCAAAGACACCGCCCATCATCATCATAACACCAAGCTTTGCCCAGCTTTCACAAGAAAGGTGGACTCCCCAGCCGCCTTTTTCTATTCCCTCCGGACCAATCTCCCAAAACACGTTTTCTATCGCGAGCGGCTTAAATATTCTGTCGGTCAGAAAGCGCGTCAGCGACATTCCGCTTATTCTTACTACGATTCTTGCAAGAATATAGGAATTCATACTGTTATATGCGAAGTTCGTTCCGGGTGAGAAAAGCAGCTTCGATTCGAAAAACGCCTTCGTCCATTCGGTTTCGGTGACCGAGCCCGCCTCTGAGAAGGGAACGCCGGTTGACATCGCGAGCAGATGATGCACGGTAATGTCCTCAAAACGTTTGTCGGTATATTTATATTCGGGGAATATATCTATAAGTCTCGTCGTAAGCGAGAGCTTTTTTTCACTTACGAGAAATCCGATTGCCATTCCCGTCAGCGACTTGGACATTGAGTGCGAGAGGTGGCGCGTGTTGACGTCGTATCCGGGAGCGGAGCATTCCGAAATGACCTCTTTGCCCTTGAGTATCATTATATTATGAATGTTTGCTCGCGGATTTTTCTCAAGAGCCGAAAGCATTTCGTAAATCCGTTTTGAAGAGATGCCGCATCGCTCGGGAGTCGTGCGGCGGAAATATTTGCTCTCAAATTCGGAAATTTCCGTCTTAGTCGGAGCGTATGGAATCGTAGCAGGGTTCCTCTTGTTTGTAAAGGCAAGACCGATTACAAGCTCAAGCGCCTTGTTTTTCCATTTTGATGCCATCGTTAATTATCCTTAGTTTACTACATTATATTTTATTACAACAGCGCCGAAAAATTCAACGTATCGGCAATAAATCCAAAAAATGCGCCGCAAAAAACGAGAATGCCGAGTATAACGAGGTTTTCCTTAATATTTTTATTTACCTTAAAAAGCACAAGAACACCGACACCTGCCCCCGAAAAAAGTCCCGAGAGCATTGTTCCTGCCGTAATTATGCCCTCAATGCAGAAATCCGTCAGAGCAACCGACACGGCGCAGTTAGGTATTAATCCTATTACGGCGGCAATAATATGACTGATTACGGGCTTGTCGTAGAGTATTTTTGAAATATTCTCACCGCCCGCGAATAAAACGAGCGCGTTTATAGCAAGAGTTATTATAAGAACAAAACCGCCGACGGTAAAGGTGTGATGCAGAGCGGAGAATATCACTCCGCGCTCGCAATGGCAGTTATCCTCGTCGCAAATACCGTCAATATTTATCGGCTGCTTCTCGATGCGCATAAGCTTCAGCGCTAGGTCTATCAAAAATCCGACGAATATACCGACTCCCGCCTTGTAGGCAAGTATAAGCAGAATAGCCTTAGGAGAAATACTGCCCGAAATCATAATGGGGAGCATCTCGTCAGAGGTGGAGAGGAATATCGCAATGAGCGTGCCGAGCGTTATAACCCTGCCCGTGTAAAAGTTTGAGGCGGCGGCAGAAAACCCGCACTGAGGAGCAAGGCCGAGAATGCCGCCAAGCAAAGGACCGAATCTGCCCGACCTCTCAAGAATAAGACGGGTCCTGCCCGATGCTTTGTGCTCTATCAGCTCCATAAGAAGATAGGTCACGAAAAGAAAGGCGACTATTTTAAGCGTGTCAAGTATTCCGTGTAAAAGGACCTCTTCGTAAATTCTATGCCAGATATCCGTGCCGGCATCCGCGTGTGTATGAAGCAAGGACGTCATTTTTCGCCTCCAAGCACACCGGCGCAGGCTTCGCATCTGCCGTATATAAGCGCGCCGACGTCAAGGGTGAAGCCCTCGCTCTTGAGGATTCTTTTTTCAAGTATATGAGAGGTTACGCCGTCAAGATGTATAAGTATTCCGCAATCCTTGCACTTTAGGTGAAGATGCTCGCGGCAGCTTCCTATGCCGATATACTGATAGGTGACGCGGCGGGTTTTTGCATCGGATATTCTGCGCACGCAGCCGTCGTCAACAAGCCTTGATATAAGGCGGTAAACCGTGCTTTTTCCGCTTTCGCCGTCAAGTATCGCGCGACATATCTCTTCGGCGGTGAAGGCCTTTACACCGTTTTGTTTTAAAAAGTTAAGAAGCTTAGTTCTTTTTTCCGTGTTATATATCATAATAATTCCTCAAAATGAGAATAACTCTCAATTCTTATATATGATACTATATTTTTGCGCAATTGTCAAGAGCAAAGGAAAATGATTAGCACTTGATGCAATAGAGTGCTAACATTTACACAAAATACATCATCTGTACTTTATTTGTTCACAATTTAATAGTAAACTATAAGCAGAAAAGAAGATAGTGTGTCAAAAATGCTAAAAACAATCAAAAAGAAAGGGTGAGTGGAAAGAATGAATTTTGATAAATTTACGTCTAAGAGCATAAGTGCGATTCAGTCAGCGCAAAAAGAGGCTGCCGAGCGGGGCAATCAGTCGATTGAAGAAATTCATTTTCTGTTTGCGCTGCTTTCCGACGGGGGCGGACTGATTCCCGAAACCGTCAGAATGCTCGGAGCAGATGAGAAGGCGTTGCTTTCCGACGTGTCGGCAAGGATATCGGAGCTTCCGAGGGTGTCGGGTGCAGGATATTCACCCGACAGAGTGTATCTTTCGCCCTCGGCTGAAAAGATGCTCGGTATAGCCGATAAAAAGCGCGCCGAGCTTACGGACGAATATCTGTCGGTTGAGCATATAATGCTTTCGCTTCTTGAAACTAAGGATAAAAAAATATCTGCGCTTTTTGAGAAACACGGCGTTAAAAAAGCCGAATTTCTTCTTGCGCTGAAGAAAATAAGGGGGAATGTAAAGGTGACTAATGAAAATCCCGAGGGAACGTACAACGTTCTTCTCAAATACGGTCAGGACCTTGTGGCTCTGGCGCGTGAGCATAAGCTCGATCCGGTTATAGGAAGAGATGACGAAATAAGAAACGTAATAAGAATACTGTCAAGAAAGTCAAAGAACAATCCCTGCCTCATAGGTGAGCCCGGCGTCGGTAAAACGGCTATTGCCGAGGGACTTGCGCAAAGGATAGTCAGAGGCGACGTGCCCGACAATCTTAAGGATAGAAACATATTTTCGCTTGATATGGGCGCGCTTATTGCAGGCGCGAAATACAGGGGAGAGTTTGAAGAAAGACTTAAGGCAGTGCTTTCTGAGGTCAAGGGGAGCGATGGAAAAATAATACTTTTCATCGACGAGCTTCACACCATCGTCGGCGCGGGCAAAACCGACGGAGCAATGGATGCGGGAAATATACTTAAGCCGATGCTTGCAAGAGGCGAGCTTCACTGTATCGGAGCAACGACGCTTAACGAATACAGACAGTATATCGAAAAGGACGCGGCTCTTGAACGCCGTTTTCAGCCGGTGCTTGTGCCCGAGCCGACGGTGGAGGATACGGTAGCCATTCTCCGCGGTCTTAAGGAGCGTTACGAGGTTTATCACGGCGTTAAGATTCACGACGGTGCGCTTATTGCCGCGGCAACCCTATCAAACAGATATATATCTGACAGATTTCTTCCCGACAAGGCTATTGACCTTGTAGACGAGGCGTGCGCGCTTATAAAGACCGAAATGAATTCCATGCCCACCGAAATGGACGAAATCTCGCGCAAGATAATGCAGCTTGAAATAGAAGAGGCGGCGCTGAAAAAGGAAAACGATAAGCTTTCAAAGGAGCGTCTTTCAAAGCTTCGCGAGGAGCTTTCCGAGATGCGCGGACGCTTTGCCGAAATGAAAGCGAGATGGGAAAACGAAAAGCAATCCATAGACAAGACGAGTAAGATACGCGAGGAAATAGAGCGCGTAGGCGCTGAGATTGAGAGAGCGGAGGGAGAGTACAACCTCACCCGTGCCGCCGAGCTTAAATACGGAAAGCTCCCCGAGCTTAAAGCAAAGCTTGAAGAGGCTGAAAGGGAAGAGGCGGCGCGAAGTGAAAATTCGCTTTTGCGCAATGCGGTCAATGAAGAAGAAATTGCGAAAATCGTCGCACGCTGGACGGGTATTCCGATATCAAAGCTTATGGAGGGCGAGAGGGAAAAACTGCTTCATATGGAGGATATCATTCATAGGCGCGTTATAGGACAGGACGAGGGTGTGACTAAGGTATGCAATGCGATTCTCCGTTCAAGAGCGGGAATACGCGACCCAAAGCGGCCTATCGGCTCGTTTATGTTCCTCGGTCCTACGGGTGTCGGAAAAACCGAGCTTGCAAAGGCTCTTGCGGCGTCGCTCTTTGACGATGAGAAGAATATCGTCAGAATAGATATGTCCGAGTATATGGAAAAATACAGCGTATCAAGGCTTATCGGAGCGCCTCCCGGCTACGTTGGATACGACGAGGGCGGTCAGCTCACCGAGGCGGTCAGAAGAAAACCCTATGCCGTGGTTTTGTTTGACGAGGTTGAAAAGGCGCATCCCGACGTCTTCAACGTCCTTTTGCAAGTGCTTGACGACGGCAGAATTACCGACAGCCAGGGCAGAACGGTCGATTTCAAGAATACTATAATCATAATGACCTCAAATCTCGGCTCGGATATAATTCTTGAAGGCATTAAGGACGGAGAGATAACCGAGTCGGCAAAGGATATGATAGATATGCTTCTCAAGCGCTCATTCAGACCCGAATTCTTAAACCGCCTTGACGAAATTATCTATTTCAAACCGCTTACGCGCCGTGACGTGCGCTCGATAGTTGACATTGCGGTGGAATCGCTCAAAAGCCGCCTTAGCGACAAGCGCATAGAAATTCTGGTGACCGACTCCGCAAAGGAGCATATTATCGAGTCGTCGTACGACCCTATTTACGGAGCCCGACCGATGAAGAGATTTATTTCATCGCAAATAGAAACGCTTATCGCAAAAAAGCTGATAAGCGAGGATATTGCACCCGATTCCAAAATTACCGTTGACTACGACGGGGAGCTTTTGGCAAAAGTGTTATAAAAAGAAGCATAGCGAAAGCCGAACGGCTTTCGCTATGCCTTTTTATTCCGGATAATAGGAATAATGAGTATTCATTTCTGACCGAAGAGTCAGATCAAAGATTGGTCATTCGTAAGGAATTACGGGCGTGCTGTTGTGAGCGTCGTCACTTTCGTGACCGCAATCGTCACAGGTTGCGTCGTCGCCGTAGTTGTGCTCGCCTTCGTCCTTCTTGTCACCGCAATCGGTACATTCGTGCCAATGCTCGCCGTCGTTTGCGGTCCAGGTTTCTTCGTAGTTGTGCGGTGCCTCTCTGGTATCTCCGCACTCGTTACAATCTGTATCGCAGTTGTTGTCGTATACGTGGTCTGCAGGTGTTCTCGTAGCTCCGCACTCGTTACAGTTTGCATCACATGCATTGTCGTATATGTGGTCAGCGACCTCTCTTATAGCTTCGCATACGTTACAATCTGCATCACATGCATTGTCGTATACGTGGTCAGCGACCTCTCTTATAGCTCCGCACTCGTTACAATCTGCATCACATGCATTGTCGTATACGTGGTCAGCGACTTCTCTTATAGCTCCGCACTCGTTACAGTCTGCATCACATGCATTGTCGTATACGTGGTCAGCGACCTCTCTTATAGCTCCGCACTCGTTACAGTTTGCATCGCAAGCATTGTCGTATACGTGGTTAGCGGGAACTCTCGTAGCTCCGCATACGTTACAGTCGGCGTCGCAATCGTTTTCGTATACGTGGTCTGCAGGAGTCCTTGTAGCTCCGCACTCGTTACAGTCAGCGTCGCAAGCATTGTCGTATACGTGGTCTGCAGGTGTTCTTTCAGCATCGCATACGTTACAGTTTGCATCGCAATCGTTTTCGTATACGTGGTCAGCGGGAACTCTCGTAGCTCCGCACTCGTTACAGTCTGCATCGCAATCGTTTTCGTATACGTGGTCAGCGGGAGTTCTTGTCTCACCGCACTCGTTGCAGTCTGCGTCGCAAGCATTGTCGTATACGTGGTCTGCAGGTGTTCTTTCAGCATCGCATACGTTACAGTTTGCATCGCAAGCGTTATCATAGCTGTGATTTGCTACGTCAGTCGTTGCATCACAGTTCGTACACTTGTGCCAGTGGTTGGTTTCATCACTTGTCCAATCCTCAGAGTAGCTATGCGTTACCTCTCTTATATAGCCGCAGCCGTTACACTTGTTATCACATGCATCGTCGTGCGTGTGATTTTCTTTAGCCGTCGTCGCGCCGCAGATGTAGCATTCCTGCCAGTGACCGTCCGCGTCTGCCTTCATAAACATAGAGCAGGTATGTGTGTTAGAGGAATTATAAGTGTAGATTATATCGTTTCCATAAGCATCCACACCTTCTTCCACGTATATGTAAGTGTTCTTGAAGAAATCAGGTGCAGCCGTACGATATGCCACAAGTTTATCATTAAACTTATATCCGGCTTTGTTATTGATAACCTTTATAACATCCGGAGGAACGACGGGGTTCCGGTTTTGTTTGCTGTCTGTCAGCATTGCATTTTCAATAACGACACCTTCAAAATCTGCAATTGCAATTCCGACCTCGGGGTCAAAGGTAAATGCATGATTGTAGCTAGCGCTTTCCGTTTCAGATACGTAACCTTTATCTGCATAGTAGTAAAGCGTAGTTTCTACGGTATAGCTGAAGAAGTTCTTACTGCCGTCGATATATCCGTCCTTGTTTTCATCGATAATCGGGCAATACGCCTTCGTATTTTTTGTTTCGGTAAGGTGGATATTAGGCTCAGAGGTAAAGTTCTGGTTGAACATCTGCACCGCTCCGACAACGTCCGCGGAAAGTGCTACGTGCTCGCTCTCAGGCTTGCCCTTTGATGCAAGCTGGCTGTAAAATTCCATGCCGTCTACCACAACGTTGGGATAGTAGCAGGTGTAGCCCCAGTACCAGTTCGTGTAGGTAATGTCGAATATCGTTGAAGTGTAAGGATTTCCTCCTGCATAGCTGTGCGATGAATCCTCGTAATAATAAACGTCAACGTCCTTAAAGGTTATCGTGCCCTTCCAGGTGCGTCCGTAGTCGCTTCTGAGGTGAATCAGACCGTTTCCTGCTCCGCCATCACCGTACTTGTAGATATCGGTATCTTCAATGATGAACTCGCCGAAGCCGACGATTTCAATACCCTGAATGTCACAGCCGATTATCTTACCGTTGTAAAGACCCTGGTGAGCGTCAAAACGGGAAATGCTTGAATCCTTATAGGTAAGGTTCTTACAGAAGTTGGTTCCCGCAGCGCCCCAGCATGCGCCCGACATTGACGTGATAGTGTCGGTGGTAGCCTCGGTTATGGGCAGGTGCGTTACGGCGTCAACGAAGAAGTTCGTCTGCTCGCAGTTATCAAAGGTTACGTTGTTTGACATAACAATGTTTATTTCGTAAGAAGAATGGTTGTAGCTTCTTCTTGCCTGAAGCTTACAGTTGTTGAACGTAACGTCGCTTGCATTGTTTATATTGTAAAAGCCTGAGTAATGGGAACCCATGCCGGGATGTGCCTGCTCCCAAGCATCGTTAAACTCACCTATTACGTTGTGCGAAAGGTTGTTAACCGTTGTGTTGGAGCGTCCGAAGTAAATTCCGCTGCTTACGCTGAACAAATCAGCTTCGATTGAGGGAACGACTGTGGTAAAGCTTCCGCCGTTAATGGTGATTTCGGGAATCTCAAGGTTGTAAACCGTAATTTGATTAAGCTGCGTGTAGTCAAACATCAAGGGCGTCGTGGGGTCAATATTTCCGTTTCTGTCAAGAATTACCAATTCCTGCATCTCTGCGCCGTTCCAAGCTCCGTATCCGCGGCGTCTGAAAACTCTGGCGCTTTCGTCAAGCGGAACTATCATAGCCTTGTAGCCAAGACCGAGGTCAACCGAGGTTGACTGTGTATTAAAGCCGTCCGCAAGCACCTTATTAAGTCTGTCGTCGGTTATAGTCTGCGCGCTTACCGAGGAGCGCACGTTGAATACGACGCCGGGGCTCTTGGTTGCGGAGGAATCGTCCAGAATAAAGCTTGCATTGCCCCATTCAACCGAGGTTTCAATCGGTATGGAACCGGATTTTTTGGTATTGTCTATATAATAGACCGCACCCTCGTCAGCGCAAACGGTATAGTTCTTAAGCTTGTTTGCATACTCGTGAACCGCCTTGATGCCGGCAAAGTTATCAACGAGAACACCGTTATTCTTAAGCGTTTCAAGTGCTTCATGGTGCCAGTTCGAGATGTTTTTGTAGGTATCGCCGTAGGTTGCTGCAATGGCGTCTATATCGTTGCCGTAAACGCCAAAGTCGGAATAATAAATTTTATCGGTGGAGTAAACGTCGATGAAGTCCTCCGCAAAATCAAAGCTGTCGTTAAGGGGAGATATACGCTTCGTAATAAAGGAGGAAACGCCCGAATTAACGAAGGATTTGAACGAGCAGTTTATTACAAGGTCGCTTCCGTCTACGGAAACTGCAAGGTCCTGCTTATACATCGGTTCAACGAGGTTCAGATAAATAGCGTTCTTGCCGTCTGCTTCCGAAACTATCTCAAGATTTTGACCGGTCTTCGCGTAAATTGCGTTTTTAAGAGCGGTGGCAGCCTCCGTCTCACTCTCTTGCGCAACTATCACGTAATTTTGGGAAGTGATTTTCTCACCCGCAACGCTAAGCTCAACCGCGGGAGTATTAGAGCCCGACTCGGTGAGATATGCGTAGGTCGCAACCGAGTATGCCCACATCGCGTCAACCAGCGCGTTAAGCTTGGTATCGTCTTTAAGCGTCGCATCGTTTCTTACGTAATAAACGTAGTTCGCAAGTGAGTAGGTGTAGTCCACACCCTCACCGTTTGATGCAAGGTCGATATGTATAGGCTTTCTGAGGTCGACCGCGCGAAGCGCAAGCTCAAAGGATTCCCCGCCGACAGCCGTAACCGTCTGTGTGGTGGGCTCGGCGTTGACCTGATAGGTAAAGGTTACATCACCCGAAGCACCCTCCGCGAAGGTGAAAAGGAATTTTATCTGATTCTGCGTTGAAAGAGTTATTACGGAAATAACCGCCTTTACAGCGTCGCTTGCAGCCTGCTTTTCGGTTGCGGTTGCAGCACCCAATACAGCGGTAATATCGCCGTTATTCTCTACGGGGTAGGGAAGCTCACCGTCTGCAAAGTAGTTTGCCGCTGTTTTGATATAGGTCTTAGTCGCGTTAACGAGGGCTTTTGCATTTTCGGTATACGCACCCGCCGTTACTCTGTCGGCATAGTCGAAAATAGAGAAGTCACGGTTATAGGTTATCGTTTCACCGAGAGCACCCTTCATATTAAGCGCAAGGGTATATTCGGTGTTACCCTCGTTTGCATAGATTTCCTTCTTGATAACGTAGTATTCTTCAAAATAGCCTTCTGCAAGCTCTATTTCTATAAGCTCGCAGGTGTCCTTGATTGAGAAGGGCGTGCCCGTCTCGGCTACGTTGCCGTTCCCGTCAAGAACGTCGATTCTCGCATTCTTCATAAGCGCGGATTCCGCGGCGGATTTCGGAATATAAAGGTTAAAGGTGAAATCCGAATGAAGCGCGATGTTCGCCATAATAGTGAAGTTGATTTTGGGAACGAGCGTGTAGGTTTTGTCGCCCGACACCGCGGTTGAGGTTATCTCGGGTGTATATTCGTAGGAATATATATCACTCGGACTTTCGGAGTAGGGGGGCGTGGGATAATTCGTATCGCTGATTATCCACTCCTCGCTCATGGTCTTGTCGCCGTATTTCCAGGTTATCGTAGCCGTTTTTGCATTGGTTGCATGAGCGTAGAGGGTATCAAATGCAAGAGAGTCGTCGGCTTCTTTTATCTCCCAGAATTTTCCTTGTTCATTTTCCACCATTACTCTGTCATACACTTTAAGCGTATGAGAGGTTCTGTCTCTTACGACCTTCGTGCCCTCAACGCAGTACGACGGAGTAGTCGTGAAGCTGCAGTTCTCGTATACGGGGGTTCCGGACTTTATCGTGTCGATAGCAAGACCCGCAAGCACGCAGTTTTCAAGCTTTACTTCCTCGCCCTCTGCTTCGCAAATGTTTTCTAAAATCGTTCCGGTAGAGTAAAGCTTGCAATTCTTCATACTTATCGTCTGTGACGTGCCGTTGTTATTCTTTAATATAGAATAGCCGCAGGTAGATATAAAGGTTGCGCCCTCAGCGTAAATATTCACCGATTCGTACATTGCAATCATATTGGAGCTTGCGTGTCCGTTCTGATAGTGAACTCCGCCGCCTATATGAAACGCGGAATTATTGAAACCTTGGGTATCTGCTGACTTACGGTAGGAGGTAAACAGCTCGGGCGAGAAGGTGTTGATAAAGTCACCGTCGCAGTTTTTATAAGTAACACTTCCGTTTTCACTGAGCACGGGCGCATTCTCTACGTCACCAAGATATATGTGAGCGTTGTCGCTGATGATTTTGAAGATTGCGGAGTTTTTAAGCTCACCGGTTCTTAAAACGTCGACGTAGTTGCCGCTTTCGTCTTTTACGTCTACGGTGTCGCCGCTTGCGTTTTTGTAAACCTCATACTTGGCATTTTCGATATCAACGTATATGCGGTTTCCTCCTTCATCCGTCTTAAATTTAAAGGTGCTTCCGTCTACGTAAACGTATTTGCCCTCGGCATCCTCTGCCGCATATACGGGGTTTCCTTCCTCATCCGTCACACCCGTGATTACCTTTACCGTCACGTAATCGTGATATCTTGCGTATGAGCAAATATTAGCGGTATACGTTTCATCGGATGAGTAAACGTAAAGCGATGTACCTGTTGTTGCCGTAATCATATACGCGCTCGACGACGCATAATACTCAAGCGAAAGCTGGTAACCGTTAAGGTCAAAGTAAATGTTACTGTTTGTTTTTGTATTAACCAATCCAAGCATGTGCGCATCGCCGAGCAGCTTTATTACGTCGCCGTCTTGAGCGTTATTAAGCGTGCTTCTCAGCTTTGAGCCGTTGGTTCCGTTTGCATAGTTCGCTACCGTACCTGCCGATGCATCGTAGTAGAGGAAATGTCCTTTTTCGTCGGCAGTCTTACGCGTAGTGACGTCGTGCGGTCCGTCTGCCGCAAAAGAGAAGATTCCCACTGTTCCGATTATCATAGCAAGAACAGCTAAAACAATGATTAGTTTAGTTGTTTTCTTCATCTTCGTTTCTCCTTATTAATATATTAAATATCTAAAATAATATAGATTAATTTCTATTTTACCATAATATGTATATTTTGTCAAGCAAAAAAACAAAGGCTAAATTTGTTGATTATGTATAAATGCATTTTGTTGGGTTTTTAAAAACTTAAATTCTGCTTTCCGTACCTCATCCGTCATTCGCAAGGCTCATGACACCTTCCCCAAAGGTGAAGGGAAAAAGCCGCTTGGATGTCGGCAATGTCAACACGCGTTGTCATTCTGAGCGAAGCCGAACCTGAGCGAAGCGAAGGCGCATCAGCGGAATCTCGCGGGCGACTCGCTCAGGATGACACGAGAGATGAGCCGTTCATTATGCAAAAAGCCGGCTCAAAGCTTTTAGGCTTGAGCCGACCCGTGTGAATATTAATACGAATACGAATAATTTCGAGAGCTACGCGCAAATTTCCTTTTCGCTATCCCGAATAAAAGCGTCAAGCAGCCTTGCCTTCGTTTCAAGCCAAAGCGTGACTCTGTTTTTCTTGTAGTTATATCCCGCGGCATAGCCTTTAAGACCTATCAGAAGTAGTGACGAAAGCTTGAATATTCCGTCTGCTACGGCTTCCGCGTTAAGATTTTCCTTCGCTGTCAGAATTACCGAGACGGTAACCGTCATGCAAATCATAGAGGGGATAAGCCTTACCGTCATATTTAAAAATCTGAATTTCGACGGGTTTTGAAGCTCGTTTCTGCCTTTTTCGGCGGCTCTTGAGAGCAGGGCTTTTGGGTCAAGCGAAATTGCCCGAAGCTTTCCTGCACGTCTGAATATTCTCCGCGCGCGTCTGTCAGTGCTGCCGCTTTTTAAAAAGGCTGAATATTCGTCCATGCCGTAGCCGTATCGTATAAGAAAGCATTCGCGTCTGTATGCAAGCTCTTCCTCCGAATAATTGCGGCAAAAATTGCGCAGCTTTGCGATTTTGTCACCCCCAATGCTTGCGGCAAGGGCGTTGCATTTTTCCAAAGCGCGCTTGTATTCCTCGCAGCCTTCAGCCGCGCCTTCCCCGGATTCCGACATCGAAAAATAAATGAGATATGACGCAATCAGCATAACCGCAAGAGTGGAAGAGAAGCTCTCCGCGCTGAAATTAACGAACTCTAAATCGGTAAAAAGCACGAGCGCCGATATTATAACGGTTATCAGAGCGATGATTTTTGCCGTATTGTTGATTATTGCCGCGGCGGTGCTTTGCATTATTTTGCCCGATTCGAGAAGAGAGGCTTCAAATCCGTCCTTCATCTTTCAAACCCTCGCTTTCCGTATATCTGTCAGCCAGCTTAAAAAACACTGCTCCGACAAGGTTGCTTATAAATCCGACGAAGCTGATAACCGTCATATCCTCGGCAATTCTCGAAAGCGAGAAAAACAAAACGAAGGAGATAAACCATATAAGCGGCGCTGACGGCGACGCAATGATTTTTTTAAAAAATCTTACTGCGGGAACTGCCGCCATAAACATAAGCAAAAGCGAAAATCCCGACAGCACCGTCGCACCGCCTCTCTCTGCCCATATGGGAAAATAAGTAAGAATCACGGCGGAGACCGGCAGAATAGAAACCGCAAGCGCAATAAGCGTAAAGAGAAAGCGCAAACGGCGGGCTTTAGTCATTCTCGCTTACCTCTTTGGCGCAAAGCTGCTTTTTCATTGCCGCAACCCTTTCTCCGACCGATTCCTTAAGATAGGCGGGTATAGAGCTTGACATAAAAATTTCGTAAAGCAGCTCCGTCTGCGACTCAAGCACCGGCTTCACGTCACAGAGCTTTGCTTCTTCTCTGAGCAATGAAAGCTCTTTTTCAAGCGTGCTAAGCTTTTCCGTAAGAGCTGCCATTGACTCCTCCGTCTCTTCAAGCTTTGATTTTGCGGCAATAATCGAGCTTTCAGATACTTCGCTTGCCTTTTCGGTTTCCGCCTTAAGCTTGTCCACTGCCGCGCCGATTGCTTGAAGTCCGCCTTTTATAAGCGGAAGAACTCCTCTGCGGTAAATAAAAGCTAGGATTAGAGAAGAAACGAACGCCAAAGCCGACAGAATCTTATCCGAGTGCCGAAGCACAAGGTCGTAAATCTCCTCAAAAGCCGTAACGCTTTCGGTCGGCAAGGCTTCATTCTCTGCGAGAGCGCCGCCGCTTACAATTTTCGATTCCTCTGCCTCGGATGCAAAAGCGGTGAGCGAGAAGCAGCAAATTAAAGCGGTGAGTATAAAAGTGAATATAAGTATTTTCTTCATTCGGTTTTCCTTTCCTTAAAATATGATTTTGCGTTCAATTTTGTTTTGGATTTCGGCTATGCTTTTTTCGAGTCTTTCAACGCGCAAAAGGAGATCGTTCGCCGCCTCCGAAAGCCGTCTGACGTATTCCTCGTCGGGCCCCCTTCTGATAATCTCGCCCCTTTTGATTATAAAGCCCTCAACGGTGTGAATCAGCCCACCCGTGTAAAGCTTTGGGATAATATATCCCTCCTCAAGCCTTTGTGCGTCTATATTGCATACGCCTCGCAAAAGGGGCAGCGTCTCATCGCAAATTATGACATTTCCGTCAATGGGCTCTTCAAACTCGATTTGAATACCTCCCACCCCGTGTTCGCTTATTTTGGTGATTTCGTATCTGCCAAGCAGCTTTTTGTAAAATACAGTTGTCATTTTTCCTCCTTAAAGAGTGATATTAAGCTGCTTTGCCAATTTATCGATATCGGCTCTGAGCTTTATAAGGTATTCCAAGGCCGTGCCCTTCGGCGCGGCAAGATAGGATAGAAGGGTGCCGCTTTGTATATCGGCAAAAAGGTCGGTCAGCGTGTGGTTTTCGCTTATTGCCGTCGGAATCTTATCCGCAATGCTGTCGCCGTCCTCGCCGCATATATCACCGATAAGTTCATTATATCTTTCAACAAGGAATAACGGCAGCTTGTCAAACGCTTCTTTAAGTTCCGTTGCCGTATATCCCTTTCCGCCGAATGCGGCGGGGGCTGTCGGTCTTGTCGGAAGCGAAGCGACCTTCATAGTGCCTATCTCGCCGTCTGTTATTTTTTTAGATTTCATAATTATCCTTTCTCTTAGTATTTTAGCCGTCCCTTGATATAGAATCTGTAAATGATTGAATAGATTCCGAAGGGAGAAGAGTATTTTTCCGAATAAAAAGCAATGTTTTTTCAAGCCAGCCGCGTTCTCTCTCTTTAAGAGCGAGGGTAGCGTATTCAACGTTGGCAAACGAGAGGTTTTCAAAATCAAATTCCGCGAAGTTCATTGCCGAATCGGGCAGCTCTGCAATTTCCTTATAACCGTTTTTGTCGGTTCCGACCTCGCAACAGACCGAGCCGTTTCCAATGCAGCGAACCTTGACGACAAGCGAATTTTTAACCGTATTTTTTGTATAGTTAGGTATTCCGCCGTCATCAAAAACGGTTTTCAGTGCATATCTTGGCGCGTGCCAATCGAAATTGTAAAAATAAGGGTGGATAGACGAGCCGTAGTGCGCCTTGTATTCCTCTTCGTTGAAATCAGCCTGTTCTTTCAAATGCGTCGGTGCAACACCGCGCATATCATTGTTAAAAACGCATAGATTGCCGCTTTCCGTGCCGAAAAACATTAGGTCGCCCTCGGTTGCAAAAACGCAGCTCGCGGGTGAAAATGTTCCGCCTCGCTTTTCACCGTCGGTATAAACCTCGTAATTTACACCGTCTTCGGTAACGTAATATACAGGCTCTGCGTTTCCGGTCATTGTCAGATATACGGGGGAGTTTACCTCTGAATTTGCCTTTTCGGGATGAACAAAGTATCCCTCTTTTGCGTTTTCCGCATATCTGAATACCTTTGTAGCACCTTCATATGTGCCGATTCCCGACAGATAGTACCACTCGTATTCGTTATATCCGCGCGAGTTGGTGAAAATATCTCTTGAATCCGCAAGGTAAAAGCGGTCAGCGGCTTGAAGGACAAGATAGCCGCACCACCTCGTTATCGTGACGTTTTCAAGATCCTCGGCAAGTAGTTTTGTATTTACGTTTTCCGACCGAACGGCAATGCTTCTTTCAAGATTTATCATTTTCTTATCAAGCGCACAGAGTCCGATCGAGGATAAAAACAGCGGATCGTCAAAAAACGATACAGATTCACCGATAGCAGCTATTCCCGTGTGAATATATGACACGGGATATATCTTTGGCAAAAGATTTGCCCCCGTTTCTCTGGGAGTATGATAATATATGCTTCCGCCTCCGTCGTCGCCCGATTTGAATACTGCAAGCGAATCCCCTGTTGCAAGTAGTGATTTTACCGTAAATGCGCCCGTTCCGTCATTGAAATAGTTTAGTATTCCAAAATAGAGGGGATTGTTTCTTCCCGTATTATCGCGCGAAGAATAAAAAACCGTGTTGGGAAGTGCCGGATTGCCGGATAAAAATACTCGTCCGTCAAAGCATTCGCACACGGTGCAACCGAGGATAGCATCTCTTCCTGAGATCTGAGCCCCGCTTTCACCGATAAAGTTCGTTCCCATTGAGTTAGCCGTAAATTTAGTGCTGTCAAGATATCCGTAGATCTCGACCTCTTTTCCCTCAAGCGAGGTTCTGTCGGTGGAATTTATGGTGATAGCGGTAAAAAGAGAGTCTTTTGTTTTGCTCGAATAGCTCACACTTTCTCCGCCGAGCGTAACTCTTTCTATTGCTGTGGCAGGGCTGTATATCGGTATTTCTATTACGAGTGAGTTGAACGAGGTATCGTAATTTACCGTATAGGAATCAAAGGAGGTTTTCGTGTTGATTTGTGAAAACTCGTTTTCGGTTCCCTCGTAGTCTATCATCGTCAGGGAAGAGCAGCCGGCAAAAATATAGGTGTCTATTTCCTTAAGTCCTATGCCGAGGTGAACGGCGCTAAGCTTCGCGCAGGAAAAGAAGGCGCAGGAGTCTATTCGCTCGATTGCCGAACGGCAGACTATCTTGCGCAGGATACTGCAATAACCGAACGCGTATTTTCCTATTTTCGTGACGGTGTCAGACAGGGTAACCGAAGAAATTTTTGCGTTGTTGTAAAATGCGTACGCCGATATTTCGGTCACCTTGTATCTTTCTCCGGCAATATAGGTGTAGGAGGGGATATATATTACTCCGCCATAGTCGCTTTTTATTCCCGCGACGCCGACGGTGCCCTCCTCCTTTGACAGTATTTTGTAAATCAAGCCGTCGCTTTCGACTGCCATATCTCCGGCGACCGTCACCACGTATTTTTCACAGAATTTCTCGGTAAGCAGATTCCTTTGTTCGTATTCCGTGCCGTTAAAATAAGTTGTGGGAATGTATGGTGCGGGATTGGCGGAGTCGTTTATTTTTGATGCCGTTCCGTCACTCCTTATCCGCGTAATGTTCTTTCCGTCCAAAATGTAAAGGTCGCTGCCGAGAGTAAATCCGCGGCTTTTTGTGTTTTCTATTGAGATCAGCGGTGAAAGAGTTACCGATTTATCCTTTTCGGCGGCATCAAAACGGTAAAGATTTTCACCTGCATGTACGACAACGTAAAGCTTTCCGTTTGGACTTTTATGCGAATATATCGAATGTATTTTATCACCGAATCCCATAAGCTTCCTAAAACCCGGAATGCTCTCGATAATGCCCTCACCGTCGCCTGAATAGTCTTTGTACATGTTTTCAAGGTAGGCGAATCTGTATCTTTTCGTCTTTCCGTCAATGGTGGAAAAATCCACGCCGCGCATGCCGTTATAAGAAACGGTGTACTCGGTTTTCTTGGAAATGGAGCTTTTTTTTATACTCATTTTTATGCCCATCCGTTCGTTACATGATATGAATTTTCAACCGTTGTTCTGTCGTAGAATTTGACCGCCGCCATAGCTTCTCTGTAAAGTCCCATATAATACGAAGCCTTGTCCGCATCATCGTCAAGCCATATATACGATGCGGTGAGAAGTGCCAAAAGATGCTCACACCCACAGGGCAGCAGGATATCTTCGTCGGGATCGCCGCTCAGCCTTTGCGGAGCTTTTTTGTAGGTTATAACGATCTTTCCCGAATATGAATCCGGAACGCGCAATATCTCGCCTCTTACGTTTGAGTTGGCGATGGCAATGCCGTTTTTGTCGGTGGGGGGATTTATAATGGAAAGAAAGTTCTTGGCATGATCACGCAGATCGTATTCCGTGTAACCCGAAAAAGCAGGTATATCCTCGGTCCTGTCGCTCAGAATCTCATCGAAAAGATAAAAATCATAGACAGAGTAGGAATACTCTCCGAGAAATTCTATTTTTCCGTTGCCGTGTAAAAAGCCTCGGTGTATCTCCAAATTTTGTGAGAATTCAAAGATTTTTTCGTTTTCGCCCTCGATAATTCGGTATTTTCCGATACCGCAGGTCTTAAAACAGAAGGCTCTTGCTTCATAATCGAAACTGTCGACATTGCCGCCCTTGTGTGAGAAATCCGCAATTTTTTCTTTGGCGGTTACCGTCGGCTTCGATATTACTGCACTTGCGTATAGCGGTCGTTCTGTGCATATGATCATCAAAGCGCGGTTCGTTGCAAAAAGAACTCTTTCGGGCGAATCAAAATCGGTTTCAAATCCGAGCGAGAGCACGTCCTCGCATAATTCTTTGTATGTCAAATAATATCTCCTTTCTTAATTTTTCGGAAAAGGCGGATTGCAGAATTTGCGCTCCGCCTTTCCGCCGACTGAATAACAGAGCTGAAAAGCTCTGCATTTTCCGTCGGCTTTTAAAAATTAAAGCTTGGTGGCAGCCGACAGGTTGTTTGCCGAATCAACTGCAAGCAAAATGTGCTTGTAAGTACCGAAACCAACGCCGAAGCGGCATCTTCCGTTCCAGATATAGTTTCCTGTGTGGTTATCCACCCAGCTCGATACGGTCAAGGGAACGCGGTTAAAGAACATATTGCCCGAAAGGTTTTTGTTAGCCTCGCTAGACATTATCATTACTCTGTCGTCGCTGGATTGCCAGTTGGGAAGGATAACGACGTTCCAGTTGCCGTAGTGAAGGTTGATATCGTTATAACCGTTGCCGAGTGCTCCGGGAGAGCCGCACACCTTTTTGGCAATAGTTTCCGCAATGGGTCTGTTTCCGGGAAGGATTATCGTGTCCGCCGTATATCCGAGCGGATCGCCGTTTTCGTCCTTCATGTTCCTGAGTATTACCGAAAGTTCACCGAGAGCTTCTTCGAATACCGCAGTGGAGCTTGTTCTTGAGCCGTCTTCACCGCTTGAGAAAATGTCACCGTAGAAATAGTTGGACTGGTTCTGACCGGCATTTCCCCATTTGTGTGATTTGGAGAAAAGAGGAAGTCCGTCGGCGGTCGTAAGGTCGAGCGTTGCTCTTGCAAATACCGTCGATGCGCTTGTAGCACCGATGAGCGCGCGTTCGCATATCTTATTTATGGTCTTGTAGTAGGAGCGTGTGAAATTCTCCGCTCGGCGCTTAGCATCTGCCGCCACACCGTAGTTTGCATCCTCCATCATCTCAGCGGTTACGGTGAACTCCTTCATAAACTGGATATGCTCGATAAACTTGCGGTAAACCTCGTCAATGCTGTCGTTTTCCGCTCCCGCGCCTTCTGCTACGGCCTTGAAAACGTCAAATTCGTTCTGACCGACGATGGTTTCTCCGAATCGACCGCTCTTTTCAATGTTATAGAGCCATGAGCATATTCCGCCCTTCTTTGTGAGCAGGTCGCTTTCATGCTCGATTATCATTTTGATAGGAGTTTCAAGCTTTCCTATCGCGCCGTTGTTCGTTGCTGTGGATTTAGAATAAATTATCATTTTTATCTCCTTTCAAATTTACCACTTAAGAGCTACGAGAATCTTGTGCTTCGTACGCGCTTCGTCCGCGTTGAGAACCACTGCGTCCAAGCCCTCTATTGAGTCTGCGCCGATTACGTCTCCGTCAGTGTTAAGGTATCCTGCAAGCATGTTGCCTACCTTGATGCTGTTGACGTCGTTATAAACGTCTGTTTCAAAAACCATATTGTCTGTGACAAGATAGCCGCTTATTTTGGTCTTACCGCTGTTTTCTGCAACCGACTCGAGTGCAATGAATTTAAGGTCGTAGGAGGTGAGGGGCGATTTTGAAAGCTGACCGTCTCCCAAATAGTAAACGCATCCTGCCGAATATGCGGTCGTGCCGTCGATCTTGGCGCTTACAGTTTCGGGAACGTTAGTTCTCGCTCCCGTGATTTTAATAAGTTTAAACATAAATTATCCTTTCTTTATTTTGTAACTCGTTTGTAAAGTTTTCTTATTTCCCGATCCGAGATGTCCGTAAATATTTCTCTTGCCGCGGCAAGCTCGGAATCCGACATTGCTCCGTTTCTTGACACGGATACCGTCTTGGTTGCAAAAAGATGCGAACGGTTGTCCTTTTTTTGTCTTTTCGACGTTGCGAGATACGCCTCCTCGGGAGAAAGCCCGAGATCGCGCAGAGCGGCGTAACGAAGCGGATCGTTAAGCTCGCATATATCCTCAATTTCGGAAAGCTCGGGAAATTCTTCTCTTAGAATTCTGAGATCCTCGCTTACGACGAGAGCGTAATCAATTCCGTCCTCCCCGTCAGCCGTGCTTTCGGCACTTTCGGTTTCAATAGGGGCTTCGTTGGCACTCGTGTCAATTTCTTTCGGTTTGTTTTGTAAACTTTCATTTACTTCATCAAGCATCTGTCCGTCGTTCATTTGCTTTTTCCTCCTCGAAGATCGTTTGCACCGGTGATTTTTGACGCGCGGGGCTCGTCCTTTGCGGTGTTTTTAGGTGCATCGATTTTCGTCGGCTTATAGGTGCCATACGGAGAATAGTTTTTGTTCTTCATATAAAAATCCTTTCTTAGTTTGATTGTTGAGGTGGGGTGGGCAGCTTAAAGGCAAAGTTAAAAAATGCTTTTAGTTTTCCCCTTCGCCTTCCTTTGCCCATTTGTCTTTAAGATATTGCAGATAATCCGAGCTGTAATAGTTGTCTCTGTTTATCTTGTTTGCATAGTCGGCAAGCTCGTCCGCTTCCGCCTCCGACAGACCGAGCGCGAGAGCGTATTCTTTGGCTTGCGTTTTGCCGAAATTCTGACTGACTATGGTTTTGAGGGCGTTTTCCCGAACCTTTTTTCTCACCGAGTCGCCGGCAGCTTTTGCGGCAAGCTCCGCCGATGCTTCGTTAAGGCCTTTGCCTATTGCAAGCTCGTACGCTTCGTCGAAATCCATTATGCCTGAGCTTATGATTTCATTTACCGTGTTTTCATACTCGGCAGCCTCTGTTTTGGCAAGGTTCGAAAGATATTCACCGTATCCCTTGCGGTTTTCTGCTTCGTTCTTGATGTACCGGCCTCTTGCCCCCGCTTTTCTTTTTTGCATTTCGGAATATGCCTTTCCGTTCAGGTAATCGGAATATCCGCTTGCTGTAAGTCCGAGATTTCCGAGGCTTTCGCCAAGAGCGCCGTATTCGCTTTTTGCCTTTGCGTAGTCAGCCGTTATATCCTTTATTGATTCATCGTATATAGCGCCCGAATCAATACCGTTCGTTTTTAACCATTTGCGATAGTCCTCGTCGCTCTCGGAATTCTTTTTACTTTGTACGTAGTTTTTTACAAAATCCTCAAGAGTTGTTTTCTTTGCCACTCAATCACCGCCCTTCATCGTTTGGATTTCGTTTTTCTCTTCTTCGGTTGCCATGCTGAAGTATTCCACGTTTTCTCTTGCGTACGGATAGTGCGCCCTCTCCTGACATTGCCAATATCTTAGAAGAGTCACGTTTTGCGTGGGGTCACCGAGCGTTCCTGCCTTCAGGTTTTCAAGATTTCTCTCCCAAAGAGCCTCTCTCTGATATTCTGCACCGCCGTTCAGATCCACCGAGAACAGATATGCGTCGTCATAGTAATATTTGCCGCTCGTGATATCGTATTCAATAAAATCATAGCGGTTAAACTCATAGTTATGGACTCTTCCGTATGCGTCGCGAAAGCTTAGCGAGCGCGGCTCGTCTGCAAAGGCAAGGTATTGCTCAAATATGAGTCTGTCGAGCTTTGCGTACGCCGTGTGCTTCATTTTCTTTTTTGATTCAAGTCTGCCCGAAGCCTGTGAAATTTTAAGCTGTCTTGCATAACCCGATTCGGGAGTATAGGCGTCAAGACCGACTAGAGCGTCGGATATACCGAGAATTCTCTTGGAATGGTCGTAAAGTCTCTCCGCTTCCGCAATATCCTGCGATATGTCGGGGGTCGTGTCAACTTTTCCGTACTGAGAGGCGCTTTCGCCGGGCTTCATTTTAATTACCTGCCCAAAAACCGAGTTGTTAAGAGAAATACTTGCATCCTCGGGCACGATAGGTGTGATTGCCGCGCGCAGAAGCTTTTGAAGAATTCTCGATTCAATCTTGTTTATCGCCTGCTGCTCGGGACGGATGTATTCGCAATCCGATTGACCGAAAAGCGAATCGCCGAAAGAGGTGTTTTTTCTTACGGCTATCGGAAAGGAGCTTGGGGTGTAGTAGGGAATTTCGGTTTCTTTCATAAGAAACTCTCCCTTTTTGCTAACCAACCGCCCGTCCTCTATTTCGGGTGACGAGGAAAGAATTTTCGTTCCGTCGCGCAAAAGAATTTCACTTGAGACCTTTTCGTAAATTTCGTCCTTGTCTACTATCTTTTTTCTCTTGCAGCGGCAGTCCTCCTCTCTTTTTCCGCAGGCTTTGCAAACCTTTATTTTCCGACGGTAGTATTTCGGCATGTCAAAAAGGGTAAGCGAGCCCGAAAATACGAATTTGCCGATTTCTCCGTCCTCGTCGCGATAAAACGCAACTATCAGATTTGCAGTATCGGTGTCAGAGCCGCCGTCGCCTTCAACGTCATATTCGGCAAGCTCCAGCATATCCTCTTCGATTCCGTATCTTCTCATAAGCTCGCCGCGTGTTGCGGTAAGCTTGAGAAAGCAATATTCCATATCGTCTATCGAGGATATACCGGGCTGAGGTATAAAATTCATAGGCGACATGCAGTTGAGACGGACTCCTCCGACCTCCTTGCCGAGCCTTAGTGAATTGTCCCATTCCACGTACCAAACGCTTCCGCCGAAAATATAGGTGTAGCGCTCGTCGATATCGTTCATTTCCTCATACGGAAGCTTGTCCCTTATCGAATAGAGCAGCCTTTCGATAGCGAGCGCGTTTCTGTTTCTTCGCTCGTTGTAGCAGGCGGCGTCTACCTTAGGGTGCGGAATAGCGGAGGAAACCTGGCTTTCTATTATTTCATAGGTAATGTTACGAACGGTTACCGCTCTTTCAGATGAGCCGTCTATACAGTCTGACCCACGGTACTGATTCATATGCTTTTCGTAAAGCTCAACGGCATCCGCGTTGTAAGAGCTTGCGTTTTCATAAAGCGAGGTGAAAAATTCAAGCCTTGCTTCGTTGTTTGTGTTTTCTGTTTTCAAATTGGTTCTCCGTATTTGCGTTTTAAGTATTTTTTCTCCTCATCACCCGCGGCGTTGTAATCCTCCCACATATCCCTCGTCCATACCGCGCGCCGAAGAGCCTCTCCGGTTGCTGTCGGTCTCGTGTGGAAAATGGCAAATCCGCGCAGAGCGTCGGGGGCGTGTGTTATTTCGTGTGGTTCGTTTGCGCAATCCGTGGGGCGTATTTTATCGACGGTAAGCGCGGGCAGACATTTTATCAGCTCGCAACAGACCGAAAAAATTTGCAGCCTTGCTCCGCCTCCGAAATCCTGAAGAAGCTCCTTGATTGCAAGCCAGCCCGTTTCTCTGTCGTTTGCCGTTTTCGTGAAATTGACCCCGAATTCAGAGAAAAGCGAGGCTTTCGTTCTTCCCGTTTCCTGACTCCGACTCCAAAGGTCAGGCGGTGCGAGAGTGGCGTATATATTCTCGCCCTTTGGAGTTCTTGCCAAAATTGCGGCGCAGGAGGCGCTTATCGGCAGGTCGGACGCGCAAAATTCGCGGTAAACGTAGACCTTGTTTTCGGGGCTTATTGCTATCCAAAGGCAAACGAGCCTGTCAAGTCCGTAGTCAATCGTTCTGAATTTCCTCCAACTTTCGGGAATTTCAAACGGATCGCAAATATGCTTTTCACGTGAAAATTCCGAGAAATACCGACCCTCAAAAATGTTCCAATCACCGTAAAGAAGCGCCTTTTTTTCTCTTTCGGGCAGGGCGAGGAGTCTTTTTTTGTACTCGGGGTCGCCGCTTTTCAGAAAGCTGTTGTCGTCAAGCAGAGAGGGAATAAATATTCTTTTCATTCCGTCCTCTCCGAGAAAAGAAACGCCGGCTTCCCTTGGGTCGATGAACCGTGATTTTACCCAGCTGTGCCCGATGCCGCCCGGGTTGGTCGAGGATTTTATCTGTTTCGGATAGTTGTTTGCGCCCCTTACACGTGATATCAGATAGACGTATTGCGCCTCGGTGAAATGCGTAAGCTCGTCAAATCTTATTACGTCGTACTCTGCGCTTTGATATTGATAAACGTCGTTTTCGGTTGCGCAATACCCGAAGTCGATTACAGAGCCGTTTTTGAATTTACCGGTGTGCGATGAGGAATTGAAAGTATAGATTTCTCTTGGAAAGAGAGCGAGTGAGGTTCGAATAAGCGATTTTTCAAGCTCCGCAAAGGTTCGTCTTAAAACCAATTGCTTTGATGCGGGATATTTGAGCGCAAAAAGCAGCGCGTCAACCATCTGTCCGTATGATTTTCCGCCTCCCGCAGCTCCGCCGAACAGAACCTCCGATTCCGAAGAGTCTATAAATTTTTTCTGCTTCTTCGTGACCGAAAGATTAAGCTTCATTTCCGTCTGATATTACCTCAAGCGTTACCTTGAGGTCTGTGTCCTCCCTTTCCTTGTCCTTTTCACCCATTCCGAATTCCGCTGACAGAAGAAATTTTGAAAATGAAGGATCGTACCGCCGTGTCAGCGCTGCGTCTATAAGGTAATCCCTCCTGATTTCGTTGCATTCGCGATACGCTCTTTCGAATTCTCTGTGTTTTCTGAACTGTAAAATGTCGTCAAGGGTTGCACCTATGCTTCTTGCAAATTTATCAAAGCTCGGCATACCCATGTCGGAAAAGGTGATGAAAAAGGTGTAGAGGAGTCTGGGCATATCGTTTGAGTATTTTATTTCCCGCTTCATTCCACGTTTCTCCGTCTGTACTTTCTTCGCCTGTGTTGCCCAAGGTGTGCGGTGCGTATCCGGAATCGGCACCCGTTTTCTCTTCGGCAATTTCATTCTATCAGAACTTTTTTCTCCTGTAAGTACAACGCATCCCAAAAAAGCAAGTCGGGAAAGCGAATTTGTTGTGCAAAATGCACAAGTATGTGCGACTGATAATTTTACAAAGAATTTTAAACATTTTATAAATATACTTGCTTCGGGCGGAGTGTTGTGGTATAATGTTCTTATAAGACGTACTGTGGCGCGGCAAAAAGACTTTTTCACAATCCGATGCGGCTTGTGCTTGCGGCGTTACCGTATATTGTAAAAAAACACATGCGGACGCGCGGATTACGGAGTAGAAAATGCAAGAAAGATTTATAAGCCTGCTTTACCCTACGGAGCAGTCAAGGAATTATCATTCGGATATTACAAACCTGCCTAATATATCCGAGGCGGTGTGTGACGAGCTTGGACTGAACGAGCTTTTCAATCTTAAAAACAGCGAGCTTACCGATTTTTTCACCTCGGAGCCCGAGGTTATACTTTACCGTCAGCAAACGGTTGAAGATATGCTTCGAGTTCCCGAAATTAAGGAAACTCTTGCGAAGGTTCATCCGATTCTTGACGATATTCAGGAGCTTCGCCGTCTGGATAACGATTTGTCGTCGTCCGGTGATTCATATCTTTACAGCATAACCGAAATAGAGCTTTACGTTTCTTGCATAGATATACTTTGCGAGGGACTTTTGCCCGTGCGCGACAAAATGAGAAGCGAGGCGTTTATAAATCTTACCGATTTTATATCAGAGCTTTCTTCGTCGGATTATTACAAGGAGCTTAACGAAAAGCTCGATAAGCTCGCTTCAAGAGTTCACGAGGTCAAGAGCATTACCGTTGGAGTTAATCTCGATAATCAGCTTCGTCCGTCCTCGGCCGGAGTTATTTCGATAAATTCCGAAACCTTCAAATCCGGAAAGGTGCTTGATAAAATACTCCGTCTTTCCTTCAAAAACGACGCCTTTACCTGTATAGCAGAGCTTTCTCCGTTCGGAAAGGGGCAGAGCGATAACAAAAAAGAAGCCTTGATAGGCGCCTTCAACGGTGCGATAGAGGAGGTGTTCCGTTCCTCCGTTAAGGGCTGGCGCAGTATCGTCGGCGAGTACGTTCTCGATAATACCGACTTCCTTTTGAGAATGCTTCCCGAGATTGAATTCGTAAGCCGCGCTGCCGAGCTTGTAAGACTGCTTGCGGCGCATCCCGGATGCAAGGTATGTATGCCCGAGGTCAAGCCGATGGCGGATAAGGTTTTTTCTGCCGAGGAAATTTATAATCCGAGAGTTGCTCTTGCAATCGAAGAGAGAATTATAACTAACGAATTCGTCTTTGACGACGATGCGAGAATATTCGTTCTTACTGGTCCCAACCGCGGCGGAAAATCGGTTATTACCGTTGCCGTCGGCGCGGCTCAGGCTATGATGCAGCTTGGACTTCCCGTGCCTGCCACAAAAGCCGAGATATCGCCCGTGCGCGGTATATTCACGCACTTCCCCGAGGGCGCGGACGATACGATAGATAAGGGAAGACTCGGTGAGGAATGCGCCCGTCTCAGAGAGATTTTCGACTCGGCGGATTCCGACAGCATGATTCTTCTTGACGAGTCGCTCTCATCAACCGGAGCGTATGAGGCGTCCTATATAGCCTCCGAGATACTTGCGGGATTTGCGGCAATGCGAGTGCGCGGAATTTTCTCCACGCATTTACACGATCTCGCCTCCGGCATAGGCGAAATAAACGAGCGTTCCCTGGAGCACGGCGGCGTCAAAATCGATACGCTTGTTGCGGGAATGGAAGAGGGCGAGCGTTCCTTCAAAATTCACAGAATGAAGCCCGACGGCAAATCCTACGCGAAAGATATTGCCGACAAATACGGGCTGTCGTTTGACAACCTTATGGCAAGAAGCGAGGATAAGAGATGAGCGTTATAATCGGTATAGACGTCGGCGGAAGCACTACCAAGATAGTCGGTTTTTCGCAAAACGGCGATAAGCGCGAGCTTATAGCTCCGCAGTTCGTACGCGCGAACGATCCCATTACGGCAACCTACGGTGCTTTCGGTAAATTTACCGACGAAAACAGAATATCAATTAAAGAGATAGATAAAATTATGATGACGGGAGTCGGCTCCTCCTTTGTCAAAAGGGATCTTTACGGACTTGACTGTGTGAGAGTTCCCGAGTTCGGTGCAATAGGACACGGCGGACTTTATATCTCGGGACTCAAAGAAGCTCTCGTTGTCAGCATGGGAACGGGAACGGCTATTGTTCACGCAACCGAAAAAGAGATGAAATATCTTGGCGGAACGGGAGTCGGCGGCGGAACTCTCATGGGACTTTCAAAGCTTATGCTCTCTGCCGAAACCGTAGCGCACATAGAGGAATATGCAACCGGCGGAAATCTTGCAAATATCGACCTCAGAATAAAGGATATAACAGCAAGGGACGAAAACTTTTTGGCTGATGAGCTTACCGCATCGAATTTCGGAAACGTATCAGACCTTGCCACAAAGGACGACGTTGCTCTCGGCATTATGAATATGGTATATGAAACGATAGGTATGGTATCCGTATTTGCTGCGAGAAGCGTCGGGGTTGACAACATAGTTTTGACCGGAAATTTGACACGCCTTGCATTCTGTCGCGATAAATTTGATTTTCTAAACAGTATGAAAAAGACCTATGGAATGAACTTTATGATACCCGAGCGCGCTGAATACGCCACTGTCATAGGAACTGCATTGCAGGGGGTTTGAGAATTCGACGGTTTTTCCAAAAATTCAGGAGGAAATTGTATGAATATTTTGCGGCTAATGATTCCGAAAAGCTCTGTTGAGTATATAAGCGGAACCAGCACCGTGCGTCAGGCACTTGAAAAAATGCGTTACCATCATTACGTGGCAATACCCGTGCTTGACGAGGAGGGCATGTATATAGGCACTCTCCGTAACGACGATATATTCAAATACTTCATGGATAACGGCAGGTTTGATTCAAGGTCTGCCGAGCGTGACAGCGTGTTGAGCATTCTTGACAAGGACTATTCAAAGCCGCTTTATCACAACGCTTCTATAAACGAGCTTATCGAGAACGTAAAAGAGCACAATTTCGTGCCGGTGGTAGACGACAGAGGCTGCTTTATAGGAATGGTTCTTCGTCGTGACGTTCTCAGCTTTTTACTTAAATTTTACGAATCCGGAAATTCCGAAGTAAAATAGACTTTATTTCGGGCAACTAAAAACGAAGGTTTCCGCTTTGGCGGTATAAAAACGGGAGGAGGACGAGGCAATGTCGGAAAAAACCAATAGCGATATAGTGAATGAAAACGAGATTGACGATATTGCAAACCGTGAACGTATAGCGGCGCAGTCACGAATCGACGGAATCAAAGAGCTTTGCAATAGTGTGATTCGCTCCCGATTGGAAGAGGCGGAATCCAATGGCGACTCTGCCGATAATAGAAAAGCGTCCGAGGAAAAAAACTCCTCTCCCACCGTCAGATGCGAAGAAAAGGACGGCAGAGTTGTGTTGACCGTTCTGCCCGGACGGATTGCAGTTGTAAAAAAATGCGGTGACACGCCCCCGCCTCAACAGACCGAAAACCAAAATTTCACGAGTGACGCCGCCCTGTGCAAAGACGGCGGGGCAAAAGTCGAGCCGTCTGAGGAGCTTTACGGTAAAGAATTTCAAGAAGAGCTTGACGGGATATATCCCGATGCCGATTTGCCGAAGGAATATACCGAGCGGACGCGCATTCACGAGCTTTCCGATAGAGAGCTTGATTATCTCGCGCTTGAAGAGCGTTCCGAGGAATACGCCGATGAGGAATTTGTTTTGGATAACGACGCCGAATACAAATACGGTACGGATTCCGCATACGCGAGAAATGAATTTTCAAAACGTACGAATTCCTTTTTTCGCGAAGAAAATTTGCTCAAGAGGCGCATATCCAAAATTGAAGACCGCCAAAAAGAAGCGGATAACGAAAAAAATATATCGCTTATCGTTGAAAAAATCGGAGTTCAGAAAGAAATATGTGAGCTTACCGTTGAGCTTCTCGGTTCTTGCGTTTACGTAAAAGCAAAGGGAAAAACCGCAAGATATAAGCGGCTTTTGAAGTCGCATATAGATACCTATAACCGATTCTGCGACGAATACGAAGCGGTAAGCGGCCGTCCGCTTGAGTGTCTTGAATACAGTATGATAGACGACGTTCTTGCAGGAAAGATATGCCGTCCGATTCCGACCGTATATTACTACGGAATGGAGGACGATGCGGTATATAACCCATATGACGAAGCGAACGACAGAGCGCGGAGACTTGACGAAGAGGAAGAGCTTATACGTCACGAATGGGAGAGATACGTTGAGGGCGGCTCTCCGATGATTCTCAGCGATGGCGAGAAAAAGGCTCTCGCTCACCGCACGGCAGAGAAAATGAGCCAGATAAAGCGTGCCACCGAACGTGACGTTCTTCTCGTCGGACTGCGGAGTGAATACGCTTTGGCGGCTCTTGAGGCAAAGAAGGATTTTCTCGTCCGTTCCTACGGACTTGACAAGAGAAAAAATCTCAAGGCAATTAAAGATATTGACCGAAAAATCGACAAAATAAACAGAAACGCAAAGCGCGCCGTTGAAACGGAGCGAGAGGATAATTCGCGCTTTTATCTATTAAAGGCTCTTGACCCCGCAAACGAAAAGCTCAGACAGGGTGCAAGACGCGAGCGGCTCGACGCGCTCAGAATGAGGCTTGATATTCTGCTCTCCGAAAGAGAGAGCGTAAACGAGCGTCTTATTGCGCTGTACGGCGGCTCGAACAGCAACCTAAAAAGCTCGAAAATTATACGCAAGGCTGCGAATATACGCAAAAAGAGCGCAACCGCTATGTACAAAAAGCAGCGCAAGTTGGCGAAGAAAATCGACGGATACAAAGTTCCCTCAAATATGAAGGAGCGCGCCTTTGACCTGCTCAACAAAAAAACGCAGGCGGTCGCAACCGCCGATGAGCTCTACTACAAGCTTAGGCATCTTAAACCGCAGGGACGCGCGAAAAGAGAGCTTGTGCTTGAGATTCGCTGCGCAAAGAAGACGGCAAGGCGCCTCGACCGCGAAATTCGTTATATGCTGAGAAAGCTTCGCAGAAATCAGGAGCGCGCCGAGGATAATAAGGAATGGGCGTCCGTAATAGCGTTTGCCGCGGTTGTGTTAATTATAGCTTTTGCGGTGTGGTATTTCCTAGGCGACGGCATAGCTGCTTATTTTGACAAACTTTTATCGCAACTGAGAGGTGTATGACGTGGGACTGTTTAAAAGAAAAAACGACGATTTGCGCCGTATTACTTCTATGACGTCTCAGCAAAAAGCCAATATGATAAAAAGGCTTGAGAGGGAGAGAAGAAAAATTAATTCCGAGATTGAAAGTATTTTGAAAAGCTATTCCAAGGAGAGCGGAAACCGCTCGTTAAGGCGCAAGAGCATGGGGCGCAGAGACGACGCAATACTTAGCTTTTTCAACGATTGATGTGTGAAAGATTCATCGAAAAATCTCGTGTGCGGCATTTTATAAATATTTTTCGTAAAAGGTATTGATTTTTTGAAAAAGATATGATATAATCTTTATGGTGAATATGAAAGAGGAAGAGTGGCTGAGAGGTCACTCTTCATTTATTGTAAAAAGAAATTCTCGAAAGGAAGCCGACGGATGAAAAAAAGCGTAAAGGAAACCGTCAGAGAAGCAATCCTGCCGACTGTTGAAGAGTTGGGTTACAGAATATGGGATATTCAGTATTCCAAGGTGGGAGCAGATTATCACCTTGAAATAACGATTGACTCCGACGACGGTATAGACATTGAGGACTGTGAAAAGGTTCACAGAGCTATCGACCCGATACTTGACGAGGTTGATCCCATTGAGGACTTTTATTACCTTGAGGTGTCGTCACCGGGTATTGAGCGCGAGCTCAGATGCGACGAGCATATCGCCGCTTCAATAGCTCAGAAGGTTGAGGCGAAGCTCTTCACGCAAAAGGACGGCAAAAAAAGCTATATCGGAATTCTTAAGGAATTTGACGGTAAGTCGGTGACCCTTGAATGCGACGGGGAGATAAAGGCAATCTCCAAAAATGAAATTGCAAAATTAACAACGGTTTATTTTGAATAAAGAAAGGACAGTAATTCTATAATTACGAAGGTAGAAAGAAAAAAATGAACAAGGAATTCTTTGAAGCCCTTGATCTTATTGAGAGGGAAAAGGGCATCCCGAAAGAGTATATGATAACGAAAATCGAGGCGGCGCTTGCAAACGCATGTCGCAAAGAGGTCGGACAGACGACGGTAGTCAGAGTAAATCTTGACCCTGTAAAGCAGGACCTTAAGGTTTATCAGCAAAGACAGGTTGTTGCCGACGGAGAGGTTGAGGACCCCAAGTGTCAGATATCTCTCTCCGAAGCTAAGAGCCTCAGCCGTCGTAACAAGCTTGGCGGTGTCGTTGAAACCGAGCTTAAAACGAAAACCTTCCGCCGCATATCCGCATCTACGGGTAAGCAGATGATAATTCAGGCTATCCGCGACGCAGAGCGTGAAAGACAGACTAGAGAGTATGAGGAAAAGAAGGAAGAGATTATCACCGCGATAGTAGACAAGGTTGACACTACGTCAGGCAATCTTATTCTCGATACCGGCACAGGCTACGCAACGCTTCTCAAAGGGGAGCAGATACCCGGTGAGGTTCACGAGGTCGGTGACAGACTCAAGGTCTTCATCTCAGAGGTTAAGTCGGGTGAGATGAGAGGACCGCTCGTAACTCTTTCTAGAATTCATCCTAACTTTGTAAAGCGTCTTTTCGAGCTTGAAATTCCCGAAATTCAGGATGGAACGATAGTTATCAAGGGTATCTCCCGCGAAGCAGGCAGCAGAACGAAGATAGCAGTTGAGTCAAGAGACGAAAACGTTGACGCGATAGGCTCGTGTATCGGTAAGAACGGAATGAGAATTTCTTCGATACTCGCCGAGCTCGGAAACGAAAAGATAGATATCATTAAGTATAGCGAAAATCTTCCCGAATACGTAGCCGAGGCGCTCTCACCCGCAAAGGTTATTTCGGTTGAGATGGAGGACGAGCGCTCCTGCAAGGTTACCGTTTCTCCCGAGCAGCTCTCTCTTGCTATCGGTAAAGAGGGTCAGAATGCAAAGCTCGTTGCAAGACTTACCGGCTGCAAGATAGATATTAAGGCATAATATGGCAAATTCACAGGTTATGAAGGTAAGAAAGCAACCGATAAGACGTTGCACCGGTTGCTCGGAGCATTTTCCTAAAAGCGAGCTTATACGGGTCCTCAGAACGCCGGACGGTGAAATTATTCTTGACGTTACCGGCAAAAAGTCGGGCAGGGGAGCATATATATGTAAAAATCCCAACTGCCTGAAAAAAGCCCGCAAGGCAAGAAGGCTTGAATCGTCGCTGGAATGCTCGATACCCGATGAAGTATACGACAGACTGGAAGAGGAACTTACAGTTGGAAAATAAAAACAATCAACGCCTCCATGGAATGCTTGGATTTGCACAGCGCGCAGGCAAGCTCGTCATGGGAACCGAGCTTATATGCGCATCGATGCCGCGGGGAGCTGTAAAGCTCGTCGTTATATCAAACGAAGCATCCGATGCAACCAAAAAAAAGCTCATTTCAAAGTGCCGTTTTTACGGTATTTCGGCAATCGAGGTGAATATAGATACGGAGCGCCTCGGTAAAATGCTCGGAAAAACCTACGCTCCTGCCGCAGTTGCGGTAGCCGACGAGGGATTCGCAAACGAAATTAAAAAAGCAGCCGAGGAATAAATGCCCCGTATGAAATTGACGAAAGGAAGTTTTCGCGCAAGCGAAAATCGGTGACTTATATGGCTCAAATCAAAATTTCACAAATATCAAAAGACTTTAACTTAAAATCCAAGGACGTAGCCGATGCGTTTAAGGAAATTGGATTTGAAAAGAAGAACAGCGGTGCTTCGGTTGAGGCAGAGGAGTTTGAGCTTTTCCTCGTCTATATGACGACGAAGCATCAGATAAAGAATCTTGAAGCATATACGACCGGAAAGGTTACTATATCATCAGATAAAAAGGAAGACAAAGCGCCCGAGAAGGAAGCGAGCGCGCCCAAGGTCTCCGAGCAGCCACAAAAGGCGGAGCCCAAAGCCGAGGAAAAGCCCGAGGTTAAGGAAGAGAAAAAAGAGGCGAAGGCTCAGCAAAGACCTTCCGAAAAACCCGCGGCAGAGACAAAGTCCGCGTTTGAGAAAAAGCCTTATGCGAAGCAGGATAATCAGACCGACAGGGGCGAGGGAAGAAGACTGGACGGCAACGGACAGAACCGACAAAACGCTCAGACCTACTACGCACCGAAGCCATCTTATCAGAAATACAGCGACCGTCCGAGCGACGATCCGTTTGCAAAGCGCCGCGAGAATCTGAACCGCATGGCTGATGGAAAGCGTCCGGTTATGCAGGGCGGACAGAAGCCTCAGCAGTCCCAAGCTAAAGCGCCCGTCGCGCAGCAGCAAAAGCAGGACAGAAAGCCTGAGATTCAAAATCAGCAGCAAAAGCAGCCCACGCCCCAGGCTCAAAGACCTGCGCAGCAGGCTCAGCTTGATAAGCAGCAGAAGGCGGCAATGGCAGAGAAGAAGCCGCAGCCGCAGCAGCCAAAGCGAGAAGAAAAGAAGCAGCCGAAGCAGCAGTTCAAGACTATTACTCCCACTATTGATATGTCAAACGTCAAGGGCGGAGTAAATATCCATACCGACTACAAAGCGGAGTCACCCAAGACCCGTGTCGTAGATATGAGAACTTCAGACGTTAACCTCTCAAAATACGATGAGCGTTATAACGACCAGTTCTATGCTATTGCGAACGGCACCGATACAAAGGCGCAGAAGCAGAAGCTTAAGAAGCAGGATAACAAGGGGCAGAATGTAAAGAGCGCAAAGGACAAGGAAAAGGCGGCTCGCGAGAAGATAAAGAAGCTTGAGGCTGAAAGAGCAAGAAACAAGCAGCTGGAAATCACCGTTCCCGACGAGATAACTGTAAGTGAGCTTTCATCAAGACTTAAGAAGACCTCTGCCGAGGTTATCAAGAAGCTTATGATGATGGGCGAGATGAAGGGATTAAACGACGTTGTCGATTACGCAACCGCAGAGCTCATTGCAGACGAATTCGGTGCAAAGGTTACCAAGGAAATTGTAGTTACGATAGAAGAGAAGCTCTTCACCGAGGCTGAGGAAAACGAGGCGGATCTCGAAGAGCGCGCGCCCGTCGTTTGCGTTATGGGTCACGTTGACCACGGTAAGACCTCAATCCTTGACGCGATAAGACACACGAACGTCACCAAGGGCGAAGCAGGCGGTATCACTCAGGCAATAGGTGCATACCGTGTTAAAGCAAACGGCAAGGACATCACCTTCCTTGATACCCCCGGCCACGAGGCTTTCACCGCAATGCGTATGCGCGGTGCTAAGTCGACGGATATTGCTATACTTGTCGTTGCAGCTGATGACGGCGTAATGCCCCAGACCATTGAGGCTATAAACCACGCGAAAGCTGCGGGAATTGATATCATCGTTGCTATCAACAAAATGGATAAGCCGCAGGCGAATCCTGATAACGTTCTCAATCAGCTCACACAGTATGAACTTGTTCCCGAAGAATGGGGCGGTGACGTTATATGCGTACCCGTGTCAGCTCTT
>SVRU01000021.1 GCA_015064665.1 Oscillospiraceae bacterium | reverse complement strand
ATCGACAGTCCTTATATTCAGATTCCCGACCTCGTATCCTACAACCACTATTTCGGTTGGTACGGCGGAGAAACCGATATGAACGGACCTTGGTTCGATAAATTCCACGAAACTCATCCGAGTATTCCCATCGGATGCTCTGAATACGGCTGTGAGGCACTTAACTGGCATACCTCAAATCCCACACAGGGCGACTACACTCAGGAATATCAGAACTTCTATCACGAGGAGCTTATAAGACAGTTCTTTGCAAGAAAATACATGTGGGCGACTCACGTATGGAATATGTTTGACTTCGGCGCAGACGCGAGAAGCGAGGGAGGCGAGCTTGGACAGAACCATAAGGGTCTTGTAACCATTGACCGTAAGTATAAAAAGGACACCTTCTACGCATACAAGGCTTGGCTTTCGGACGAGCCGTTCGTTCACATCTGCTCAAAGAAATATATTGACAGAGTAGAAGAGGTAACAAAGGTTACGGTTTACTCAAATCAGCCCGAGGTTGAGCTTTTTGCAAACGGGGTGAGCCTTGGCAAGAAGCAGGCAAAGGACCATTTCTTCTACTTTGATGTTAAAAATGAGGGTGAAACCCGGCTTGTTGCCGTTGCGGGCGAATGCCGCGACGAATCGAATATCCGCAAGGTTGAGGTATTCAACGAGGATTACAGACTCAAGGAACAGAACGCCATTATCAACTGGTTTGAAATTTCTATGCCCGAGGGCAGATTCTCTATCAACGATAAGATGGGCGACATTCTCAAAACGCTCCGCGGCAAGCTGATTTTCTTAAGACTTGCAACGAAAATAATGCCTAAAAAGAAGGATAAAAACGACAAGGGCGCGATGGGCGGCTTTGAGATGAATGACGCCATGATGCAGATGCTCGGCGGATTTACCGTGCTCAGACTTTCAGGAATGGTTGGAATGATGGGCGTTAACCTCACCAAAGAAGACCTTCTCAAGCTTAACAAAAAGCTTAATAAAATAAAGAAACCAAAAAACAAATAATTATACAGCAAGTAAAAGCGGTATACCGATTTAACAGTATAGCCGAAGAGCGCCGAATCTTATGTGTTCGGCGCTCTTCGGCTATTGCTGTTTTTTAGTTTACAATATTGACAAAAACACCGAGTTACTTTATAATGAATATATTGGAAAATATTTCAATTAAAAAGGATGTTGCTGATGAAGAAGGTTTTTGGATTTTTGTTACCGATTCTGTTTTTTTGCTTAGTACTAGCATTATCCGCCTGCACGGGTGAATGTATGCATACTGAATTTTCAAAGAGGACGGAAAATGAAAAGGCGGCAACCTGCTCTGCCGAGGGCTCGTACGAAGAGGTGACCTATTGCACCAAGTGCGAAAAGGAGCTTCACAGAGCGCAAAAAACAACAGAAAAAACCGCACATACCGAATCCGAATGGGTTATAGATTCCGAGCCAAGCTGCAAGCTTGAGGGTGAAAGACATATGAATTGCCCGGTTTGCAACGAGCAATTCAAGTGCGAGAAGATAGAAAAGCTCACTACCCACACAACAGGAATCGCTTCCTACGAAAACATCGTGGGCGCGTCCTGCAAGGAAGAGGGCTCATACGACGAGGTTTTCTTTTGCACGGTATGCGACGCGGAGCTCTCCCGCGCGAAAAAAAGCATTGACAAGCTCACAACTCACACTGAGGCGACCGACAAGGCGGTTGCGCCCACCTGTACCTCAACCGGTCTTACCGAGGGCAAGCACTGCACTGTTTGCGATGAGGTAACCGCGGCACAAGAGGTTTTGCCGTTTGCAGAACACGATTACAAAAATAAAATCTGCACGGTTTGCTCCCGACACGATTATCCCATCAATTTCATGAAGGTAAACGGCGTTAATATGGACGGCTACGTAATAGCCACCGATACGCAAAGCGAAGATTGCATGAGGGCGGCGTCAAAGCTTCAGTGCGCGATATACGAAAGGGCGGGTTACCTATTTGAAATAGTTGACGCATCGACCGACCCCGACAACGCCATTCTTATAAGATGCAACATGCAAAGCGACCCTAAAAAAAGCTTCAGAGTCTGGGCACTCGGTTCAAAGGTCACCGTAAATTGCTTCTACCCCCACATGCTCGATTTTGCAATAACTCATTTTATAGATGAAAAGATTGCAAACGCCACGGGAATATTTAATTTCTCTGGCACGGTCTACACCGAGGACGTGAGCGTTATTTATTACGAGGATTTCGGAGCCGTCGGTGACGGAAAAACCAACGATTTCAAAGCAATATACGACATTCATAACCTTGCAAACACCTACGGTCAAACGGTAAAAGCCAGACCCGATAGTGTTTTCTACATATCCGACACGAGAATTTCGGGCAGCAAGAAGTCTATTATAATCAACACCAATACCGACTGGCAAGGTGCAAAATTCATTATTGACGACTCTGAAATTGCCGCGTTTAAAGGCGGACAAAACTACGATCTTTACAGCAACCCTATCTTTTACGTCAAGCCAAACACCGAGCACGCCTCCTTCACCGTTACCGATACCGAACAGCTTTCGGCAATTGCAGCAGCGGGACTCAATCAGAAAACGACGCACATTGATTTCAAGGTTGACGGTTGGGACGGCGCTATGATGATTGTTCCCTACAACTCAACCCACAAGGTCGCAAGGCGCAAGGGATACAGTGCGCATTCGGGCGAGGCTATGCACGAGCTTATCGTAATCGATAAATACGGCAGCGTAGACCCCGATACACCTATTATGTTCGACTATACGAGCGTCACGAAAATCGTGGTTTACAAGCTCGACGCAGACTCTGCTATAACAATTAAAAACGCTACGATAGAAACGATTGATTCAAGAGTAAATCATAAAAGGGACGGCGTCTGGTCGTCAAGCTACATCAACAGAGGAATAACGGTCGAACGCTCTTATACAACCGTTGAGAACATAAATCATATCGTTTCGGGGGGGTTTACTCTGCTTGAGCGAGCAAACGGATACGAGGGCGCATCCTCGAACGGAATGTTCAGAGCGCAGAACGCTTCCTACATCACCTTTAAGGATTGCATAATTCCGGGCAGACAGGCATACAACAACAGCAGCTCTTATAATTTCCGCACCACCTGCGCAAACAAGGTCGTCCTTGATAACTGTATTCAGTCAAACTTCTGGGTTACCCCTGATACAGAAACAGGCTTGATGACACCAAGTGAGGAATACACGATCGGTGCATATCCAAGTGTAAGCTCAGTTAATATTAAAAACGACAGCGGCACGGCGGTAAGCGTCAGAATGCACTGGGGTATCGGTGGCGGAAACTACTGTAAAAATCTGGAATTTATAAACTCTAAAATCTCCCGCTATGACGCGCACAATCCGCTTTATAACGGAAAAATAATCAATTCAAGCCTTAACGGCATGGAGCTTACGGGATACGGGACGCTTGAGATAACGAACGTTGACTGGTATCAGTACGGAACGACTGTTCCCCTGCTCTATCTTCGCTCCGACTACGGATATCATTGGGACGGTGACATCGTCGTAACCGATACGAGAGCCCATCTTTACGATATCGGCGGCTCAAAGCCCACATCTCTTAAGCTTTGCCATTATAACTACGTCAACTGGTATTTCGGATACACCTGTGCATTCCCCAACGTGACGGTTGATAACCTTGATATCTATTATACCAAGGCGGGTACGCCGCTGCAGTCCTGTACGGTAAATCTGCTCGGTAGCTACAATAAAAAAATGCATCTTTCCGGAACAATGGGAACGAGTGCGATATTCGACTATATTGACGCAAACAAGGACGACAAAATAGACGAGCCGAGAGGTGATTTTGACGGCGACGGAATAATCGACCCGCCGTGCGACCTTGATGGCGACGGAGTTGTCGGAGAGACCTCACTTATTTACTCCGATTATGCTTCTTACACGCAAAAGGAGAAATATTCGGGTATCAAGCATCCGAGCTGCAAGGTGAATCTCAACCCCGTGAAACCCCCGTCATACTTCAAGGTAATAAATAACGACGGAGTAGGCGGCAAGGGGTACTACACCTACGTCATTCCAAACTCCTCGTACACCGAAAACGGTGTGAGCTACGAAGGTTTCTTCGGCAATACGAAATTTATCTATCAGAATGCAAGCGGCGCTGAGAAATATTTTGTCGGAACGAACCACACCAAGCAAACCGAAACGAAGACCTTTAAATTTGAATAGATTTAAAGCGCGTTTGGATTGCATCTGACGGACTTATACAAACAAAACAGCGGTGACTCCGATTTTACTCATCACCGCTGTTTTATCATATCAGCAATTGACAAAAAGTCAGAGTTAATTTATAATAAATATATCATATTATAAATGGAGGAGTCAAATGAAAAAAGCATTATGTTTTTTGATATGCGCTGTTTTGCTTTCCGTCGGTTTGGCATTGACTGCCTACGCGAATGAATACGAGCATTCGGAATTTTCATGGTTGACAGCAAATGAAAAAAACAGTGCCTCTGATTCCGCGAAAAAAAAAGAAAACGGTCTTTGTTCTATTTTCGGCACGCAAAGCTCACCCATCACATCGCTTACGGCTGATGGGATAGATATGCATGGATACACCATCGCCGCACCTCTTTCCATCACCGAATGCGAGGCTGCCGCGGTCAAGCTTAGGGACATTCTTTATGAAAAATCGGGGTATTGGTTTGATATTATTGACGTCGGTGCTGCTGTCGGCAAAAATATAACTGTAAAATGCGAGATGCAAAAGGATTCCGAAGAAAGCTTTAAGGTTTCGGTAAAGAGCGGCGAGATCAACGTATACTGCTCATACGCGCACATGCTTGATTTGGCAATGACCCATTTTATTGAAGAGAAAATTTTATATGCCGACGGAGCAGTGAATTTTTCGGGAACGGTTTATACAGAGGACATCACGGTTATTTATTATGAGGATTTTGGGGCGGTCGGTGACGGAAAAACCAACGATTTCAAGGCAATATACGACGTTCACAAGCTCGCAAATATACACAGTCAGACGGTCAAAGCAAGGCCCGACAGCATCTTCTATATATCCGATACCAGAATTTCGGGAAACAAGGCTTCGATCGATATCCGAACAAACACTGATTGGCAGGGCGCGAAATTCATTATTGACGACTCTGAAATTGCCGCGTTTAAGGACGGTCCAAACTACGACCTCTTTAATAACACCATATTTCACATTCGTCCCGATACGGAATATGCGGTAAAGATAATTACCGACGAAGCTCAGCTTCAGTCAATAGTCAGCTCGGGTCTTAAGCCCGGAACAAAAACCGTAAGCTTCAAGCTGCCGGGGTGGGACGGAGCGATGATGATTGTTCCGTACAACAGCGAGCATAAGGTATCGCGGCGAAGAGGATACGGTCTGCACTCGGGCGAGGATATGCACGAGCTTATAGTGATCGATGAACACGGCAATATAAGCGAAGAAACGCCAGTAATGTTCGATTATACCGGCATCACTAAAATGTTGGTATACAAGCTCGACCCCGACTCCGCGATATCTATTAAAAACGTTACGATAGAAACTATTGATTCAAGAGTAAATCATAAAAGGGACGGCGTCTGGTCGTCAAGCTACATCGACAGAGGAATAACCGTTGAGCGCTCATACACAACGGTTGAGAATATAAATCATATCGTTTCGGGTGGGTTTACTCTGCTTGAGCGCGCAAACGGATACGAGGGCGCATCCTCGGCGGGAATGTTCAAGGCTCAAAATGCGTCGTATATCACCTTCAGGGATTGCATAATTCCCGGCAGGCAGGCATACAACAACAGCAGCTCCTACAATTTCCAGGCAACCTACGTTAATAAAATAGTTCTCGAAAACTGCATTCAGTCAAACTTTTGGGTTTTGGTTGACACAGAAACGGGAGTGATGACACCGAGCGAAGAATACACCGACGGTGCATATCCGAGTTTGAGCTCGGTAAACATCAAAAACGACAGCGGAAATTCCGTAAGAATCATGATGCATTGGGGTGTCGGCGGCACAAACAGCTGTAAAAACATGGAGTTTATAGGCTCGAAAATATCCCGATACGACTCGCACGCTCCCCTTTACAACGGCAAAATTATTAATTCAAGCCTGAATGCAATTGAGCTTACCGGATACGGCAAGCTTGAGATAACAAACGTTGACTGGTATCAGTATACCCCCGGTTTTCCCCTGCTCTATCTTCGTGAGGATTACGGATACCATTGGGACGGTGATATAATAATAAAGGACACAAGAGGTCATCTTTATGACATCGGAGATGTAAAGCCGTCCTCGCTGACTCTTTGCAATTACAGCTATGTCAACTGGTATTTCGGATACACCTGCGCTTTTCCGAATATAACGCTAGATAATTTTGACCTCTGTTATATCGAATCCAACAAACCGATCAATCGATTTACGGTAAATCTATTAGGCAGCTATAACAGAAACATGCACCGCACGGGCGAGATAAACACACCAACGCTTTACGACTATATTGATGCCGACGGTGACGGCTATATTGACGAGCCCAAAGGAGACTTTGACCTTGACGGAATAATCGACCCGCCATGCGACCTTGACGGTGACGGTGTTGTCGGAAACACCTGGCTTCTTTATGCCGATTACACCTCGCTCACGCAGGCGGAGCAACGGAACGGTATTGCCCACATCTCTTCAAAGGTGAACGTCAACCCCGTAAAACCTCCCGAATACTTCAAGGTCATAAACAACAACGGCATCGACGGCGGCGGTTATTACACCTATAAGATCCCCGACTCTCACAAGGGAGATGACGGCGGATTTTTCGGAACAACAAGGTTTATCTACGAAACCGACACCGGCACGACAGAATATTTTACGGGAACCAACCGCAAAAATCAATCGAAAACGAAAACATTTGATTTTAATAGCGGGAACAGTGTGTTATTTATTAATGTATTTATCATTGCCGCCGTTCTGTTTGCTTGTTGCGTTATCTTCATAACGAAAAAAATAAAGAAGATCAAAAAACCTTTAAGTTTCAATAATTAAAAAATGAGGGTAGCTCAAAACAAAACCTGAGCTACCCTCTTGCGTGTAAATAGAATAGGCGTATTTTTATTTTAGCCTTTCGTTGATCCTTTTGCTGATTAATTTTATAGAGATAATTACTGTTATCCACACCGCAAAATATACGGCAATGAACACAAGCGTGAAGATAAGAAGCGCTAAGAGCTTGAACTCGACCCAACTGTTTATAACATAGCAAAGCGTGTACGCAAGATAAAGCGAGCCGAAATGAAACAGAAGGGATTTTGCGATAGGCCAGCTTTCAATCTGATTAAAAATGCTCGCGCCCGCGTGAGCGAATGCTAGGACGTAGGTAGAAATTACAGCCGTAAAGAACTCGGTTCCGCCAACCGTAAAATCCTCTATGCAAAACGACAGAATAAAATATATGACAGCCGTAACGATAGGTCCAAAGCCACCAAAAATCAGCCCTCTGTGCAAAAAACATTTTACGTATTTATTCATTTTATACCTAGCCTTTCCTTGACAGCCTTTAACTGACGGCGCGATACGTAATCTCTGTATCCGTTTTTGAATTCCACGCGCAATGCGCCGCCAAGCGAAACGTCTAACTTCTTCATTTTCGATATATTAGCAATGCAGGATTGATTTATTTTTACAAAGTCGGAATATCTTGCCTCTTCTATCTCGTAAAGCCTGAGCTTTACCCTGAGCCGCCCGTTGTCAAGCAGAGCAAAAACTCTTCCCTCTTCGGTTGTAAAGCAGGTTACGTCCTCAGGCGCAAGTGCAACGATTGAATCGCTATCATAACCCAGAAGCCTTGTTTCCCTCTTTGCAATCAGCTCTTCGATTTCGGCTGAAATCTTATTCTCTTCACGAAGATAGATTATTACCTCTTCCTCGCGGTTTTTGTCTATTACGGTAGTGCATTTCATAAAATCACTCCTTCCACATTCTATTATATCCTACCGATAAGCCTTTTTCAATTATCTTTAATCATTCGGCTTGTTTTATCGGTTATTCGGCAAAAGCTATTGATTTTTGCTATTGTTTATGCTAAACTATGTAAGCCAATCAAATATCCCGTGAGGTAGTTATGTCAAATTACAAACTAATAGTCAGCGACCTTGACGGCACGCTTCTTGACGATGCTATGAATCTCAGCGAAAAGAATTCCAATGCCATATCAGAACTTCATAAGCTCGGAATAAGCTTCGTTGCCTCAAGCGGACGCACCCTTTATGAAATCCCCGAGTCTATCAGAGAAAATCCGAACATACGCTACGTTATCTATTCAAACGGCACAGCAATCTACGATAAGGAAAAAGAGCGGGATATCGTTTCAAACCGCATATCGAAAGCGGTTGCGAATGAGGCGTTTTACATAATATCCGATTATGACGTTATATATTCTCTGCACGCAAACGGACGCTCCAACATGGATAAAAAGGTTAGCAGTAAGAGAATCGACCTTTCATATTATCAAATAAACGACTATTACAAGACGTTGCTTTTAAGATCGGAGCTTATTTGCGGAATCGAGGAGCTTGGGCGCAATACCGACGGACTTGAAGCGGTAGTGCTTTTCTTTCACAGTGATGAGGAGCTTGAGGAATGCAAATCAAGACTGAATAAGCTTTCGGGAATCACCGTTACCTCCTCAATCCTGCATAATCTCGAGCTTTGCTCAAGCCGCGCCGGCAAGGGCAGAGCGCTTTCACAGTTAGCAGACCTATTAAGCATTGCAAGAGAAAGCATAATTGCCATCGGTGACAATATGAACGACACGTCAATGTTCTCAGAGGCGGGACTTTCGCTTTGCGTTGAAAACGGAAGCGAGGATGCAAAAAGCCTTGCGGACAAAGTTATCTGCTCAAACCTTGAAGGCGTGGCAGACTACGTTTTAAAAAATATAATCATTAAATAAAAGAACTTAAAACGGGCTATATCAGATGCAATTTCAGCATTGACACAGCCCGTTTTTTTATTTTTTCTTGCGCACGGTAAAAAGCCAAATAAAAATAATTGCCTGAAGCGGTGCTCCTATGACGAAAAGAAGCCAGGAGGATTTTACCGCATATACGAAAACGTAAGCAGTGAGAATTATAGACCACAAAAGAGCCGACACCGATATAAAGACCGATGTTTTGTTTCTTACCCAGATAGAAGAAAATACGATAGCAAGAACAGCAACGATGGGAAGCGGAACTATAAATATTTTCCACAGCCACTCTGCGCCAGAATACATATCGTTAAAGATAAAGAACAACAGCACGGCAACTGCGTAAGGAGAAAGACACGCGGTGAGCGAGATCGCAAAATGCATGCGTTTTTTATTTGCTTCGATTATCGGTTTTTTCTCTCCCTTTTCGTGTTCGTGGAGAAAATAATCGACCGTAACCGAGAAAAGCTCGGCAATCTCGGCAAGCACGAGAACGTCGGGAATGGAATCTCCGCGCTCCCACTTTGATACGGCTTTGTCGGAATAATTCAACTTTTCTGCAAGCTCTGCTTGCGTCAGCTTTGCCGTGCGGCGAAGCTCGGCTATGTTTTCTGCAATAATTTCACGGCTTGCGGGCATAGCAATCTCCCCTCTTTTTTCTTTTATTATATTTTACCACAACGATTTTCATTTTGCAAGTACAAAATTTATTTTAGCAAAAACCGCATCCCTCTCTACCGAGCGTAGAATTTACGTATATTAATCTACCGAGTGTAGAAAATCGCGCTACCGTCGGGAGAAAACGCGCTTTTCGCCTCTACTCTCGGTAAGTTAAAATATAGAAATTAAATTCGACAAAGTAGGTGGAAATACATATATTTCAAATGTTATAATTTAAACGAAAGAATACCTAGCACTTAAAAAATATTTTGAGGTGATAAAATGAGCTATAAAAACAGAAAAAAGGATTATGCGCTTTACAGCACCGTCAAATTTGACGACGTGCGCGATATGCTTTGCAAAACCGCGGAAAAGTACGGTGACAAAACGGCAATTTCCTACCGTGTAAAGCCGTCGGATGCCGAGTCGGTAAAGCTGTCGTTTGACAAGGTTTATGCCGACGTATCGGCATTTGCGACAAGTCTTGTTTCACTCGGACTGCGCGGGAAGAAGGTTGCTCTTATCGGAGAGAACAGCAAAGGGTGGATATATTCCTATTTTTCCCTCACGTCTATGGGAGCTGTCGTCGTTCCCGTTGATAAGGAATATCCCGCGCCTGATATGGCAAGCATACTCAATACCGCACGATGCGACGCGCTGATATTCTCCCCCTCGATTAAAGACAAATTCGGATATATCAAAGATAACGTAAAAACAATTGAAAGCTTTATTTCGTTTGCCGAAAGCGAAGACGGCAGAACTCTGTCGATTGACTCCCTTATAAAAGAAGGCAGAGAAAAAATCGAGGGAGGCGACGACTCCTATCTTGAATATGAAATCGACCCGGACGCACTTGTTTCGATAGTTTTCACCTCGGGAACTACCGGCAAAGGCAAGGGCGTTATGCTCTCCACAAGAAATATTCTCGATGATATGACACACGGAATTTATCTTTTCAACATGCCCGAAAAAACCCTGTTTGCTCTCCCCGCGCATCACACATTCGGCTCAACGGTAAATCTTATTGGTCATTATATGCAGGGACTTGAAATATATATAAACAGCGGTACAAGATATATTCTTAACGAGCTTAAGCAGGAAAATCCAACGCACCTTGTACTTGTTCCCCTCTATATAGAAACCTTCTACAAGAAGATATTTGCCAACATCGAAAAGCAAGGAAAGCTTAAGCTCGTCAAGCGAATGATGAGAATATCAGATGCGCTCCGCAAGGTTGGAATAGACATGCGAGAAAAGCTTTTCGGCAAGATACTTGTGAATTTCGGCAGCCGTATGCGGCTTATCGTTTCGGGCGGTGCTGCGCTCAACCCCGATATAATCAGAGATTTTGAATCGCTCGGCATAACCATTCTCAACGGCTACGGCATCACCGAATGCTCTCCCCTTATATCCTGCAACAGAAACAATTACAGAAAAGCGGGCTCGGTCGGCAGACCTATTCTCACCGAATTCGTTAAGATTGACTCGCCAAATGAGAATGGTGAGGGCGAGATATGCGTTAAGGGCTCAAACGTAATGCTCGGCTACTATGAAAACGAGAAAGCTACGCGCGAAGTGTTTGACGAAGACGGATATTTTCACACGGGTGACCTCGGACGGCTTGACGACGAGGGTTGGATATACATTACGGGCCGCTCGAAAAACCTCATAATCCTCTCAAACGGCAAAAATGTTTATCCCGAAGAGATCGAAACTGAGGTTTCAAGGATTTACGGAGTTGCGGAAGTCGTGGTCTACGAGGGAGTCAGCCGTACGGCAACGAAAAGCGACCTTATCGTTGCCGAAATATTCCCCGATGCCGATGCGCTTTCGGCAAGAGGGATAACAGACATTAAAAAGTATTTTGATGACGAGGTCGCAAAGACAAACGCAAATATGGCACCGTATAAGAAAATAGGACTTGTAAAGCTTCGCGACGTGGAGTTTAAGAAAACTACAACAAGAAAAATAACCAGATTTTCGATAGACAAAACGGTTGATTAAAACAAAAAGGGCGTTTGCGTTTTTTTCGCAAGCGTCTTCTTTCATTTTAATATATTTTTGCAATTTCTTTGGCAACGGGCGTGCAATCAAGACAGGTACCGCGCTCCGCAAGCTCTGCGGGCAAAGCCTTTTTGCAGGCAGAACAACAGTACCTCGGACGAAGTACTATTCGCGGTCGTCATACTCCATATTATATTTCGCCACAAGCTCAGTTCCGCTTGTGAAACCATACAGGTCGCGAATATTCTTTGGTATTGTGATTTTGCCTTTTTTATCAACCTTAACGCTCATTAAAATCCCCTCCTAAATCAAAAAGGTGCGTGAGCCGTAGTCAGACATGCCAAGGCTTCACAGAAATCAGTCCAAAGAACACTTTATCAAAAATTATATAAAAGAAAAAATCAGAATCCTTTTCGGGTTCTGATTTTTTGTCAGATGCAACACGCAGGGACTGTTTTTCTTGTCCTTGGTTATGCAAAAAGCTTATAAAGCCTTTCTATGAATTTATCGTATCCTACGTCTTTGAATTTTATGCGCCAGAGCGTTTTAAATTCCTCGGCAATTCTGTCTGCCTCAGCTTTAAGCTCTGCCCTGTCCTCGCCCGTGTATATACGGGTCAAAAGAATAACCATATCGCAGTTAAGCTTTATTTCGCGAAGCGTAACCTCTTCGACCTTAACCTCGCAAAGCTCGTCTCTGAGCCCTTCCATATAATGACGCACGGTGTAATACACCTTTGCCTTTTGCTCGGTAAGCTCATGTAAGCGCGACATATATTTCGAAAGCTCGGTGCCGTTGCCGACAATGCGGTTTTCAAGTAGGTAATAGTTACCCATTCTGAAAACTATATTTGCAAGAGAAGTGTCGCCCTCCGTTTTATAAATAAACTTATCAAGGTAACGCTTGCAATCCTCAATTACGAGGCTTCTCGGCCCTGCCTTGCAATCAAGAGGATTCCACGAAAACGCCGCGCCCATGACAAACGGAGGATAAGAGGTTGACGGAGATTGAGGGTGACCGAAATCCCCCCACTCCGTAAGCAAAAAGCCCTCGGCTCCGTACGTATAAGCTATCTCTGCCGCTTGGGTGATATTTACCATGGCGTTATTAGTTCTGCCCGTAAAGCTCTGCCACATCGACGATCCCGGACAAACGTAAAATCTGAGTCCAAGCTCGCGAAGCTTCATAGCGTGTCTTTCAAACAAATTCTCGGTTTCATAGCACCAGTCCATAAAAATCGAGCCCTCGGGAACGTTAACTATCTGTTCGGGGTGTCTGAATATAAAATCCGACCAAAACATCGGCGTCTTTTTGTACTTAGTCTTTACAAGATTGCAAATCTTTTTCAGATAATCGGCAAAGACGTGTCCGACTCCGTATTTATCGCACGCATCCTTGGTTTCGTTTATTCCGATATGAAAGGGTTCGTCGAGTCCCAAGTTAGCCTTGTCCGAGGAAAAGGAGTCAAGGTAACCGTCGTAAATTTTGTCCATGAGCTCAAGCGACTCAGGAAGAAGCGGATTGAGAGTAGAGGATATCGTGCCGTCACTGTCGGTTATGGCAAGATGAGTAAACCTCCCAAAATCCGACCATCTTCCCGTCCACTGCCCCATATGTCCAAGGCTGTTCTGGTTCGGAACAAGCTCTATGAAGCGTTGCTTGCAGTATGCATCAAGCTGCTGCATATCCTCCTTTGAAAATACCTTGTCTTTTTTGCATACCTCAGGAAAATTCTTATATTCAAACACAAAATCCTCAACGTAAAGCTGAAGCTGATTGTATTTAAGCGCTGACATCATATCCACAAGGCTTTTGAGATACGAAAGCTTCGGGCATCTTGAACGGCTGATATCAAGCATATATCCGCGGTTTTTGATAGCGGGGCTATCCTCAATTTCGAAAGCGTTCAGCTCACCGTTTTCGTCAGCCTGCGCCCATAGCTGTTTAATGGACGTGTATGCTCGGTATGAAGCTCCAGATCACCGTACTTGACCTCGACGCCGTCCTTTGTAGCCTTAATGCTATACTCCTCGGCTCCCATAGAGTCCTCGTGAACAAAATTTAGCGGAAGCTCTCCGTTGTCGGTTGCAAACTCAAGGATTTTACTGTCGTCGGAAATGATTTTCAGCTCTTTTGCAAGGAGTTTTTCCTCTGCTATCGCCATTTTCCGCGGTTTAGGTATAAGAAACATCAATAACTCCTCCAAGTCTTAGTCGTACGCTTTCTTGTTTTTCAGCACGCGATAGATTGCGCGATAGGATTCAAGTCGGCTTTTTGCAATCTCTCCGCGCTCTGCGCCTGCCATTACGGCGCACTCGTCTGCCCCCTCTCCGACGTGAGAGCAATCGGCATATCTGCATTTTCCTTTATATGCCGCGAACTCGCGAAAGGTAGATTCAAGCTCTTCAAGAGTGAAGAAATCAAACCTTGCAAAATCTATAAGCGAGAAGCCGGGGGTGTCGGCTAAAAATCCCGTATTTTCGGTTTCATCTATATCAAATATTTCAACGTGGCGGGTTGTGTGTCTGCCGCGCTCTATTTTTTTTGATATTTCAGCCGTGGCAAGAGTAAGACTCGGGAAAAGAGTATTCATAAGAGTGGATTTTCCGACTCCCGACGCTCCTGCAAAGGCAGCGGTTTTGCCGCCTACAAGATTTTCGCGTATGTACGTCTTCAGTTCTTCTATTCCCTCACCGTGACTTGACGAGGTGATAAAAACATCTATGCCGCACTTCTTATACGTGCCGTAGTATTCCGCTGCAACTGCTCCGTCAAGGTCGGATTTCGTAATCAGGACAACGGGAATTATACCGTTGTGCTCGGCAATTGAGATTAATTTATCAACCGTTTCGATAACAGGCGATGGTTTTCTTGCCGCAAAAACAATGAAAAGATAGTCAAGATTTGACACGGGTGGGCGAATAAGAGAATTTTTTCGCTCTGCGACCGCACTTATAACGACTCCGTCGGGCGTGTCTTCGTCCACTGATACCGTGACGTTGTCACCGATAAGAAGCTTTTCTTCATCACGGCGCAATACACCCTTTGCACGGCAGGCAAGACGATAAACCTCACCGCCCTCGGATATTCTGACCTCGTAAAGTCCGCCGAGTCCTTTAACTACTTTTCCGTACTTTTCTTTAGCCAAGGTTTTTCCTCTCTTAGTTCTGATTTTGAGCAGCAGTCCGTCTTAATTGACCGCACGCTGCGTTTACGTCAGCACCGAGCCTGCGCCTGACTGTTGCTACGATTCCAATTTCTTCAAGAAGCTTCGCAAAGGCATTCGCACTTTCCATACTGCCCTCTTTGAATCCGGTTTCTTTGACTTCGTTTACTCTTATGAGGTTTACGTGGATTGGTGCACCTGTGCCGTGAAATGCATTTTTCAAAAGCTGCGCAAGCTCCTTTGCATCGGCAGGCGTGTCATTTTTTCCCGAAATCAAGGTATATTCAAAGGATATTCTTCTGCCCGTCTTTTTGTAGTAATCAACACATGCCGTAAGAAGAGACAGTATATTCCACTTATTGTTTATAGGCATAATCGCGGAACGTTTCTCGTCGGTTGCCGCGTGGAGCGAAATTGAAAGGGTTATCGGCAAATCAACCTCTGCAAGCTCGTAAATTTTCGGTACTACGCCCGAGGTGGAAAGCGATATATGTCGGTATCCGATATTAACACCGCCCTCAAGATTAACGAGCTTTAAAAACTTGACGACGTTATCAAAATTATCAAGCGGCTCGCCTATACCCATCATAACGATATTTGAAACCCGCTCGCCCGAGTCGCAAGCGGCGGCTATGACCTGACCGAGAAGCTCGGAGGGTAAAAGGTCGCGCACCTTGCCGCCTATCGTAGAGGCACAGAATTTGCATCCCATAAGACAACCGACCTGACTTGATATGCAAAGCGTGTTTCCGTGCTTGTATTTCATAAGAACGCTCTCAATGCAGGCTCCGTCGTGAAGCTTGAAAAGATATTTAACCGTTCCGTCTATTTTCGACGTGAGCTTAAGCTCGACCTTTGGAAGAGTGTCAATCGACATTTCCCGAAGTTTTCCGCGAAGCGCCTTTGATAGCGTGGTTATCCCGTCAATCGACTTGCCTGCGTGCAGAGCCGAAAAGACCTGCTTTGCTCTGTATTTCGGCTCGCCTATCGAAATGAAAAACTCGGCAAGCTCATCATCCGTCATTGAATATAAATCTATTTTTTCACTCATAAATTATCCTTTTCCAGAAGGCATACGAAAAATCCGTCGGTTTTATGAATATGCGGAACGAAAGTAAACATTCCGTCACTGCTCGAATATACGCCTATTTTGAAATCAACAGTGTGAAAATCGGGGTTTTCCGTCAAAAATCTTTCAACGACGGCACCGTTTTCCTCGGGCAAAAGAGTGCAGGTAGAATATATCATTCTGCCGCCCGATTTTAAATATTTTGAAGATGCGGTAAGTATTTCATACTGAAGTTCGGGCAGATTTACAACGTCCTCTTCGCGCTTATATCTCAGGTCGGGCTTTTTAGCAAGAACGCCAAGACCTGAGCAAGGAGCGTCGCATATGACCCCGTCTGCCGAAGCAAAAAGATTTTTATCGGGGATACGGGCGTCTCTTGGCAATGCCGTTATAACATGAAGTCCGAGTCTTTCTGCTCCGCTGTCCACAAGCGACAGTTTATTTTCATGAATATCAAAAGCCGATATCCGTCCCTCGTTCTGCATCATTATTGCCGCGGTAAAGCTTTTTCCGCCGGGGCAGGCGCATACGTCAATCAAGGAGCCTCCCTGCTTTGCGCCAAGTATATAAACCGCTGCCGCACACGATGCGTCCTGAACGAAAAAGTCCCCCTCAGAGTAACCGGGAAGCATCCTTGGGTCAATACTCCCCTCTATGCGAACGGATATCGGAGAGAATTCCGACGCTGATGCAGATATGCCCGCATCGTTAAGTTTTTTTATATAATCTTCTCTTGAAATTTTGTTCGTATTTACCGTGAGATCGGTTGGCGGAATCGAGTTAAAATACCGAAGAAGCTCTTCCGCGCCCTCTTCGCCGAAAACCGAAATATATCTTTTTACTACCCACAGCGGAAAGGAATATCCGACCGAAAGATACCTTGCGAAATTTTTGTTTTTGTCGGGAAGAGGCAAGAAGCCGTGCCGTCTGTCTGCCTCGCGGAGAATGCCGTTTACAAAGGAACGCTCACCGCTGTTTCTCGCAAGCTTCACCGTTTCATTTACTGCCGCAAAAGTCGGTATTCCGCTCATATCAATAAGCTGACAAAGACCGAGCCGCAATATGTTTTTCGTCGTCGGATCAATTTTGTCAATACTCCTGCCCGACAGAGCGCATATATAGTAATCATAGGTAAGCTTATGCTCAACGACCGTATAAAGAAGAGCCGTAAGCTGAGCGCGCTCGCTATCGGTAAGCCTGTCAGCCTTATGAGAATTTAAGGAAAGGTTGACGTATTTCCCAAGCTCTTCATATTCCGAAAGAAGCGAAAGCGCGATGCTTCGAACATTGATTTTCTCTGCCATTACTTGAGAATATCTCCGATTTTAATTTTTCTGCCGCGGACGAAATCGCCCGCGCTCATTTTTCCCTTGCCCTCGGGTATCACCGAGCTGACAAGCAGCGCGCCGCTTCCGCAGGCTACGGTAATCGAGCCCTCGCCCGAAGAATTTACGTCTGTAACCTCGCCCGGCTTGCCCGACGCCGAAACAGCCTTAACCTTGCAAAGCTTCAGCATTTTTCCGTTGAGATATGCAAAGGCTCCGGGAATCGGAGTTACGCCGCGAATTCTGCAGCTTACCGTTTTTGCATCAAGGGTGAAGTCTATTTTCACGTCCTCTTTCTCAACCTTTTTAGCATAGCTTGCAAGGCTGTCGTCCTGCTTGATTCGGGTAGCTCTGCCCTCGCCTATCGCGTCAACGGTTTTTGAGAGCAGACGTGCGCCAACCTCAGCGGAGCGGTCGTGAACCGACTCAAAATCGTCGTTTTCGGTTATCGGAAAGGACTCTGCTAAGATTATATCGCCCGTATCAAGCCCCTCATCCATATACATTATCGTTACACCGGTTTCGCTCTCGCCCTCCATTATTGCTCTTTGCATGGGGGCGGCGCCTCTGTACTTTGGCAAGAGAGATACGTGCGCGTTTATGCAGCCGTATTGAGGAAAATCTATAACATTTTTCGGAAGTATTTTTCCGTACGCAACTACGACTATTAAATCGGGCGATATTGCCGAAAGAAGCGCGGAAAATTCTTCGTCACGGAGCGTTTTCGGTGTATAAACCTCTATTCCGTGCCGAAGCGCAAGCGACTTGACAGGGGTGGGAGTCATAACGTTTCCCCTTCCCCTCGGCTTATCCTCGCGAGTTATTACTGCGGCAATTTCCTTGCCGTCGTCTATCAGCTTTTCAAGGCAAGTCGCCGCAATCTCCGGCGTGCCCATAAACATTATTTTCATCTCTTTTTTCTCTCCGCAGGGATGTCGGGACGAATCTGTACGTCGGTATACAGCTTTCCGTCAAGGTGGTCGCACTCGTGGCATATAGCTCTTGCAAGGAGGTCGGTGCCCGAAAGCTCGTATTCCTCGCCCTTGCGGTTAGTAGCTCTTACCGTTACCGCTTTTGGACGCTTGGTAATTCCGTATTCACCTGGGTTTGAAAGACATCCCTCGGATTCCTGCTGTTCGCCCGCGAAAGCGATTATTTTGGGATTGATAAGCTCGTATACTTTTCCCTCCTCGATCTCAATTACCGCAATTCTGCGAAGAACTCCGACCTGGGGCGCGGCAAGACCGCAGCCGCCCGCGGCTCTCATGGTTTCTATCATATCGTCAAGCAGAGTTTTGATTCTGGGTGTGATTTCCTCTACGGGACGGGATACCTTTCTGAGAGTTTCCTCTCCGAATTTTACTATTTTAAGCACTGCCATACTGCCACCTTATATGCTCAACGGGTTTAAATCAACCGTGAGCGTTACCTTTCTGTCAAGTGAAAATTCCGACAAAAGCTCGCGAAAAAGTGCACGGCTTTTTGCGCTGAGTCTGCACTTGACTGCCATTTTCATTCTGTATTTTTCATTAAGCTTATACACCTGCGCCTCGAAGGGTCCGAAAACCGTGAACGGAAGTCCTGCGTAGTCGGTATTAAGCTTATTTATAAGTGAATCCGAGAGCTTCTTTGCTCCCTCGACAAGCTCCTTTTCGTCAGAGCTTGTGACCGTGAGTGACACCATATCGCAAAACGGAGGATATGACATCTCTCGCCTTATTGCTATCTCACCCTCGTAAAATTTATCGTAATCCTGAAGACAGGCGAGTCTTATTATCTCGTTTTTTGGAGAATAGGTCTGTATTACGGCAATTCCGCCCTCTTTCGCCCTGCCCGCGCGTCCTATAACCTGCGTGAGAAGTGAAAAGGTTCGCTCAGACGCTCTGATATCGCTCACGTATAGCGAGGTGTCGGCAAGAACGACCCCGACGAGTGTTACGTTCGGGAAATCATGACCCTTAGCAACCATCTGCGTGCCGAGCAGAATGTCCGCCCTTTCGGCGCGGAAATCCTCAAGCATTCTGTCGTACGCAAGCTTGCCCGAGGTTGTGTCGGCATCCATTCGCATCACCGTCATATCCGAAAGATATTCGGACAGCTCACCCTCTACCTTTTGCGTTCCGTAGCCAAGGAATGATATATTTTCGCTTCGGCAGGACGGACACACCCTCGGCGCAGCCTCGGTGTGACCGCAAAGATGGCAAAGAAGCCTTCCGCCCTGTCTGCCCGTATGATAGGTCAAGGAAACCGAGCATCGTGGGCAGGAAATGACTTCTCCGCAATTTTTACAGCTTATCTGACTGTTATAGCCGCGTCTGTTGAGGAAGAGTATCGCCTGCTCATCCCTATCCTTAACATCTTTTAAAGACTCAAGAAGCCGTTCGCTTATCGGTGAGGTATTGCCAAGGCGTATTTCTTCGCGCATATCGACTATTATGGCATCGGGCAGTTTCATTCCGCCGTAACGCTCTCTTATCGGAACGAGCGTATATTTTCCCTGCTTCGCCTTGTAAAAGCTTTCAATCGACGGCGTTGCCGAGGCAAGAAGCATAAGAGCCTTATTCTGTCCGCATCTGTACGCGGCAACGTCGCGCGCGTGGTACTTAGGATCACTTTCGGATTTGTAGGTATGCTCGTGCTCTTCGTCTATAACTATCATGCCGATATTCGAAAGAGGCGCGAATACTGCAGAGCGTGTTCCGATAACGAGGTCAACCGCACCTTCGCGTATTCTCCGCCAGGCATCAGTGCGCTCCCCTTGCGAGAGCGATGAATGTATGACCGCAACGCGCTCTCCATATCTTTTGCAGAAAATAGAAACCGTCTGCGGTGTCAAAGATATTTCGGGCACCATCATTATGACGCTTTTGCCGTCGGCTATAGCTTTATCTATCGCCTTCATTATAACCTTGGTTTTTCCGCTTCCCGTTACTCCGTAAAGCAACGCGGCGCGCGCCTCGTTTTCAAGATAAAGCGATTCGATAAGGTCGTACGCCGTGCGCTGAGCGCGGGTCAGCATTATTACGGACGTGTCGCGCTCGCGCGCGTATTCCGCGTACGGATTTCTCTCTGTTTCCGACGAGGTTACCTCAAGCACTCCCTTTTCGGTAAGAGCCGAGACATTGGCGGCGCTTGCGCCGCATGCACCGCGGAGCGCATCGTATGACGCGCTGTGATTTTCAATAAGATAGCGAAGCGCCGCGCGCTGACCTTCGCTGCGGATTCCGTCTCTGCCCTTGGCGGAAAGTATTGCCTCCGCCTCCTCCGAAGAGATTTTCAGCGTACAAGTCTTCGTATATTTAACGTTCAGCCGACCAGATAAAGCACCTGGCGGGAGAAGAGTTTTTGCCGCTTCGCCAAATGTGCAAAGCGTGTATTCTTTTAAAAACAGACATAGCCCGAGCATTTCCTCACTGAAAGAGAATCGGTCGGATACGACCGAATGCACGGGCTTAATATTTTCCCCCTCCGATTCCTCCTTCACGCGAAATACGACTCCGAGACGAAGCCTGTCACCCCTTCCGAAAGGAACTCTGACAACGTCACCGCGGCGCACGCTCTCCGCGCAGAAATAATCAAAGGCAAAATCTATGTGATACGGAGCATCAAAAAGATATACTTCGCAAAACATTCCGCATCACCTCACAAAATCTAAAAGTTATACTTCCTCGGGACGAACCATCTTGAATCTTCCGTCAACGAGCTTTGCTATCGCAATTTTAACAGCCTTCTGATCCTTGTATTCCGGGTCGATGAGCTGAGCGACGGTCTTGTCGGTTTCGTGGTTTTCTACCATTTTCTGCGCCTTGGTCTTCATATCCACGTATTCGTCTGTTACGATACGGGCGCATTTTGCTACGCCTACGACAAGCTCGTAGCGATTGAATTGGTTTCCTGTAAGCTGTTCAATAGTTGGATAAATCATTTTATATCTCACTTTCTTTATTCTTCTGTTTCATCCTCTTCGTCAGAGGTATCTTCATTTGCAAGTCTGTTGGTTATGGTTTCCGCCTGTATAGCAGACAGAATAACGTGGTCGGAGTCGGTTATTATAACCGCACGCGTACGTCTTCCGCAGGATACATCAATTACTCTATCGTCCTCTTTTGCATCCTGAACGAGACGCTTTATCGGTGCGGAGTCGGGACCCGCTATCGCAATAATTCTGCCTGCCGACACCATATTTCCAAAGCCGATATTTATAAATTTCATAAACTCCTCCGACTTATTCTATATTCTGAACCTGCTCGCGTATCTTTTCAAGCTCGCCCTTCATATTGACGACTATCCTTGCGATGCGGGCGTTATTTGCCTTTGAGCCGATGGTGTTCGTTTCGCGGTTTAATTCCTGCATAAGAAAATCAAGCTTTCTGCCCGACGGCTCTTTCATATCGCATATATCGTAAAATGCACCGAAATGAGAGCGAAGCCTTACAAGCTCCTCGTCAATTGCAATCTTGTCAGCCCACACCGCACATTCCGTAAGCAGTCGGTTTTCGTCAATCGCGACCGAGTTATCGGCAAGTATCTGACGAAGCCTTGATTCAAGCTTATCGCGGTAGCCGACGGTGTCCTCCTCCGATATTTTTTCAACCTCGTCGGCATAGCCTCTGACAAGCTCGATTTTCGCCTTTATATCGTCCTCTGCTTTTTTGCCCTCAAGGCAGCGCATCTCGGAATAACCCGTCAAAGCCTCCTCAAGCACCTCGCGAATGGTATTCCACTCTGCCTCAAGGTCCTCTTCGGGACGGTCGTAGGTAAATATATCTTGATTTCTTGCAACGCTCATCACCGATATATCGTCGCGAAGTCCAAAGGAGTCGCGAAGCTCACGGAGTGCCTTGATATAGCTTTCCGCAAGGCCCTTGTCAACCGAAACCGCTCCGAACTCGGTGCAGTGCCTGTCAACCGTTACGTAAACGTCGACCTTTGCTCTCGAAACGGCGTTTTTCTGTATATGGTTTTTAATGCGCTCTTCAAGAAAGCTGTAAGCACGAGGAATTTTAACGCTGCAATCAAAAAATCTTGAATTTACGCTTTTGACTTCAATCGTTATATCCTTATTTTCACCCTCACGCTTCGCTCTTCCGAAAGCGGTCATGCTTTTAATCATTTTGTATTACCCTTTTTTGAAAGTTTATTGAGAAGCTTTATTTCAGCAAGGAAGGACTCGACGTCCTTAAACTCGCGATATACCGATGCAAATCGGATATAAGACACAAAGTCGACCTCACGCAAATGAGCGAGAACTATTTCGCCGATCTTGGTAGAGGTGATCTCGGTTACGATGGAATTCTGAAGCTCTGATTCAATCGCGTTTGCTATTGCCTCGGCATCAACGGGGCGCTTCTGACACGCTCGCTCTATACCGAGAAGGAGCTTATGTTTATCAAAAAATTCCCTGCTTCCGTTTCGCTTGACAACGGCAATCGGCACGGTATCCACAACCTCGTAGGTGGTAAAGCGCTTTCCGCAGGATGGACACTCGCGGCGGCGTTTGATGCTTGAGCCGTCGTTTGCGGGGCGTGAATCGAGAACTCGGGAATCAGAAAAATTACATACGGGGCATTTCATTGAATTTTACCTAAACTTTCGCTTGTAAATAAATTATATATTATTATAGCATAATTAATCAAAAAAGTAAAGAGATTTTAAAATTTTAGACAAAATGTCATTGTTTGGAAAAAGAAAACGCGCCCAAGAGCCGAAAATTTGCAAACAATAATTGACATTTTCGCAACAGACTCGGGGGCGTGTTAAATTATTCGATTTTGTTTTTCTTAAAAAGATTATCAAGAAAAGTGATTTTCAAGCGTGAGAAAAATCCAAAGGTCATCGGCCATACCGAGCCCGCAAACATAACGACGAGAAAATATCTTACACCGCGCGCGACATATTCATTGCCGAAAACGAAGCCGAGCGGCATTTTCATTCCCTCTTTAATCAGAAGAACGAGAGCAAGTCCTACGGCAAGCTTTATTATCTGCGAATACCAAGCCGCCTCGGTCTTAAAATCTATAAGCCTTCTGTCTATTATATAGACGGGTATAAGTCCCGCGGTGCATCCGAAGAGGGTTGCGGCGTTTTCCATTCCGCTTGCAAGATTTTCCGAGTCAACGTCGCCTGAGGGCATAAGAAATACGAAAAGGAGATGTATAAGAGAAATCAAAGCGCTCGCCGCCACAATATACGGCATAAATTTTCTGAATCTTTCCTCGGTTTTAAAAAGAGGATAAAGAAGAAAAACGAGAGCCGCGCCGAATATAAGAGAAAATCCAACGTCATACGGAGTATGTACGCCAAGATACATTCGGGAAAATGCTACGAGAACTACAAGAGTAATCATAACGGCCCTCACAACCCGTCTTTTTGACCATCTTGCAATACTGCCGAATGTTCCCGTGACGTTCTGTGTGTGTCCCGAGGGGAAGGAATATCCGGTTGCCTCGGGCATCGCGCTTTCAACCGCGGTAAAGGTCGGGTCCTTCCAAGGACGCGGAATTTTGCAGATAAGCTTCAGCGCCTGATTTACGACCGTACCGACAAGACCGGTTATAAGAAGATAAAAGCCTTCCCTTTTGTTTATGCACCAAAAAACAGCTATTGCAACCGCCAGAAATACGGTTTCCTCTCCGAGATGCGTTATAAGACCGAACACCGTGTCAAAAAACGGAGTTCTGATTCCTTCAAGAAAACGTAAAAATTTCATAATAACCTCTTATATCAATGGAAGAAGAGCGATAAGCGGCATCGTAATTATAGCAAGAACGGTTGAAACCACGACGACCTTACTGACGTACGCGGCGTCGCAATCGTACATTTCCGCAAACATCGTCGCGCTTGTTGCAACGGGAGCCGATGCCATAATCAAAACCGTCATTACAACGTTGGCGTCAAGGTCAAGGAAGAGCGATGCAAGCTTCATCACGAGAAAAACAAGCGCAGGGAGCGCAATGTGGCGTAAAACAATGCATACGTATAGGTCGATTTGCTTGAAGAAGCCGCGGAAATCTATATCCGCGAGTCTGAGGCCGAGAACCACCATGGAAAGCGGCGCAACGAGTGCCTTAAGTCCGTCGAGAACCTCAACTGTAAATCTTGAATATACGGGAAGCACGGTGTAATCGCTGCCGGGGTCAAGCGATAAGAAGAAGCAGACGAGTCCGATTGCCGCGGAGAGCATTGCGGGATGCAGAATAACCTTGAGCGGCGATATACCGTCGTTTTTACGGAGATGATCGCCGTCGCTTATTCCGTCGCCGTCAATATCTCTGTGCGCCGTGCAAATGTAAACTCCGACCGTCCAAAGCCAACCGTTAAAGGTTATGTTATATATCGACGCGTAAATGAGAAACTCTGCGCCGAGAACCGCTTCGATAAGCGGCATGCCCATAAAGGCTGCGTTTGCGAATATTGTGGAAAAACGGAGCATTCGTCTTAATCTGTCGGGCGATTTTTTAAAGCACAGCATTGCCGCGACCGTGAAAATCACGTGCGCAATAACCGAAAGAATAAAGACATAAAGAATATTAATAAGGATTTTACTGTCAAACGAACGAAGATAGGAGCGCAGAATAAGCGCGGGCTGAGCAATGTATAAAACGAGATTGGAAAGAGCCTTTCCGAATCCGTCGGTCGAAAGCCTGCACTTTTTCATAATAATACCCGGAAGCATCATTACAAAGAAGATTCCGACGCTGTATATTAGTCTATATGCTATTTCCATTTACAACTCCAAATAGAATTTAAATAGAGCCGAAAATTCGGCTCTATCTTGTATTAGTTATGCGAGAAGCTTCTCAACGCAAGCTCTGATTCTGTCGCACTTGCAGTTTGCAAAGAAGTACTCCTTGAACTTCTGTCCGCCGAGAGCGCCGAGAACGAGCTCACGGTCAAGATTTTCAAGAATGTAAACGATATCGGTATGAGTTACCTTTTTAACCTCGTCGAGTATCTTCTTATTTCTCTGCTCGGGAACGGCTCTTTCACGAGGATATCCGAGTCCCCACTCGGAAACGAAGAGCTTCTCGAATACGTACTGAAGGTTAAGCTCGCAGCCCCAACCCCAACCCTTTGCAAAGGGCATGGCGATTGCGTTGCCGTTGTTTACCTGAGTGAACTGATATGCGTCGGTGGGGTCAACGACGTGACCGCAAAGTACGCCGGGGAATGAATTGCAGGCAAGCATTGCGCCCTCGCCCGTTCCGCAGCCCGTGATTACAAGGTCACACGCACCCGAGTTAAGAAGAACCGCGGAGAGAATGCCTATCTGAACGTAGGTAAGCTGCTCCTTATCCTCTGCCGAGTACATACCGTAGTTGTAAACCTCGTGGCCGAGGGGCTCAACTACCTTCTTAAGAGTGTCGCAGATAAGAGCGTTTTTAGCCGCCTGACTGTTTTCGTTAATAAGTGCAATTTTCATTATTTTTACCTCTATATACTTTTATTATTTTACGGAGTAAGTCTGTTGGGACCACGGAAGAGGAACTGTACCTCTTTTATAGAAAATCCAAGGAAGAGCATGGTAAGACGGTCGATACCAAGACCGAATCCGCCGTGAGGAGGACAGCCGTACTTGAAAAATTCAAGATAGAATTTTACGTCCTCTGCAAGACCCTTTTCCTCTGCCTGAGCCTTAAGAACATCGTATCTATGCTCTCTCTGCGCGCCTGTAGTTATCTCAACACCGCGCCAAATAAGGTCGTATCCCTGGGGAACGCCCGCTTCATCTCTCATGTGATAGAAGGCTCTTTCCTTAGCATCGTAGTCCGTGATGAAAAGGAATTCATGACCGAACATATCCTTTGAAAGCTGCTTCGTCATTCTCTCCGCCTCAGTCGTAAGGTCACCCTTAAGCTCATCCGGCACGGTGTATCCGTATCTCTCTTTAAGCTCGCGGTAAACGTCAGAGAGCTTCATTCTCGGGAACGGAAGTGTCGGAACTATAAGCTCCTCGCCCGTAATTTCAAGAATCTTGTCGCCAACGGCTTCCTTTACCTTTGAAATAGCATAGGTAAGAAGCTCCTCTTCAATCTTCATAACGTCATCAAAGCTGTCAATATATGAAAATTCAAGGTCAAATCCGGAAAATTCGGTTGCGTGCTTGTTGGTATAAGACTTCTCTGCTCTGAATACCGGACCCGTTTCAAAGATTCTCTCAAGTCCTGCCGCCATAGCCATCTGCTTATAGAACTGAGGAGACTGAGCAAGGTATGCCTTGGTATCAAAATACTTAACCTCGAAAACGTCAGAGCCCGACTCGCTAGCCGCTGCAATGAGCTTCGGCGTGTGTATCTCAACAAAGTTCCTATCAAGAAGAAATTCACGCATAGCCGCTGTAAGCACCGTCTGCAGCTTAATCATAACCTTGTTGGTATCGCGGCGGAGGTCAATCCATCTATAGTCCATTTTCACGTCAATGTCAGAGTCGTCCTTAATAGGAAGAGCCTCTGCAATCGATTCAATCTTCATCGACGTAGGATACATCTCAATACCGCCGAGCTTTACATACTCACTCGCTACAACCTCACCCTCGAAGCTAACAACAGAATGAAGTGTGAGCTTATCAAGCATTTCGTTAAATTCGGGGTGCTCCTCCTTAATAACGGTTACCTGCATTTTCCCCGTAACGTCCTTCACGACGATAAAAGCCATGTTTTTCTTATTACGAAAGTTTTCAACGAATCCGGATATACGGCGCACACCGGGCGTTATATCCTTTATATATGTTCTTTCCATTTTATATTCCTTTCGGATTTATTTTCCAAATAATAATTATATATTATTTTATTTTATTTGTCAAGACCCTGCATCCACTTATAAGCCTCGTTTACCCATTCTTCTGCTCTCGGCTGAATATAATCCTCTCTTCCGTTCGAGGACACCTCGTTTGCAAGGGCAATTCCGTGAGGGCCGTAAGGATAGATATGAAGCTCTGTGGGAAGACCCGCGTCATAATATGCCTGGCAAAGCTTCAGCGAACCGTTAATCGGCACTCCTCTGTCACCCGACGTATGCCATATGAAAGCAGGGGGCGAGTCGGGGGTTATATTTTTTTCGATAGAAAGAAGATTCTTTTCCTCCTCTGTGTATTCCGAAAGAGGCTTCTTCAATAAATTGTTAAAGCTGCCGGTATGTGTTGAGCCAAATGCGGTTACAACAGGATAGCAGAATATAGCTCCTCTGATTTTCAGATAATCCTTCGGAACACCGAGCATTTTTTCGGCAACCCCGTGAAGTGTCGTAAGAGTTCCGAGCAGATGTCCGCCCGCTGAATAACCGAGCGCAAAAATTCTCTTAGGATTTACGTGGTATTTCTCTGCATTTTCCTTTATGTATTTGAAAGCGCGTGCCGCATCGAGAAGCTGACGGGGATAAACCGCGTGCTCCCCCGTGCTGTAGGTAAGAACGAATGTGTTAACACCTCTTCCGAGAAAAGCAAGGGCGGTATAAATTCCCTCACGCCAGCTGACACCGGAATAACCGCCGCCAGGAATAATCAAAATTGCATCGCGCGGCTGAACGTTAGAATCGCACACAGCATAGGTTTCAAGAAAAACTCTGTCATCTGTCGAGTCAAAATAAATTTTTTCATTTATCATATCCAACACCTCTTAAAGAAAAATATTATACATACATTATACATCCTGACGAAAGAAAAATCAATACCGAACAGAATACAAAATTAACACAAAATACAGAAAGGGCAGGCTCAAAGCTTTCGCCCGAGTCAGCCCAAGAGTTTATTTAAAATCAGAACACGTCATCGCGGCCGTAATAAAGGTCGCGCTTTTCCTCTTCTGTAAGCTCGTCTATATCCGCTCCGTTACACATTGCCGTCCAGGCTCTGTTTGGTACGGGCGGATTAAAGGCGGGAAGTTCGATTCCGGGTGTGTTAATGCCGGGTATTGCATCCTTATAGCCCGTATCTCTGCTCTTTGGAGGACCCTCGTTAAATATTTTAGGCGTAAGGTTATCCTTGGCATTCGTTGATTTCTTTTCCTTCATAAATCAAAATCCTTTCATCTAGATTTCGAATCTATGTTGCACGCTTTCGGGCAAAATATACTTGAATTAACGAAAAAAATATGTTAAACTAGAATTAAAAGAAGATTCCAAAGGATTTTTGCAAATAATGCTTTACAACAACCTTAGCGGATATTTCAGAGAAAAATATGGGCAAAGGCTCAAAAAAATATGTATTGACGGTGGCTTTTCCTGTCCTAACCGAGATGGAAAATGCGGCACGGGTGGCTGCATTTACTGCGGCGAGCGCGGTGCTGGTGAGCATATTGACCCTACTCATTCCATTAAAGAACAGGTATTATTTGCACTTCAAAAAGCAAGGACTGACGACAAATTCATTGCATATTTCCAAAACTTTTCGAACACCTATGCCACACCGCAAATATTAAAAGAAAGATACGACGCGGCACTTATTGACGGACGTATAGTTGCCCTTGCTATCGGCACACGCCCCGACTGCCTTGACGAAGAAAAGGTAAGGATTATTGCAGGGTATAAAAAACGACTTGACGTATGGGTGGAGCTAGGGCTTCAGACTTCTAATGACGAAACAGCGAAACTTATAAACAGAGGATATCCGAGGTCGGTTTTTGAAAAAGCGGTGGAACTGCTTAAAAAATACGGTATTCCAACGGTAGTTCATATGATAATAGGTCTGCCGGGCGAGAATAAGTCGGATGCGGTAGCAACCGCAAAATATATCTCCTCATTCGGCGTATGGGGCATCAAAATACACTCAATTTACGTTATGCGTGGCACACGCCTTGCCGAAACGTATGAAAAAAATCTTTACACGCCCCCCACTCTCGACGAGTTTTGCGACACCTGTGCCGAATGCGTCGGCAGCATTTCACCCGACACGGTAATTCACAGATTAACGGGCGATTGCCCGCGCGATATGCTTATCGCGCCCGATTGGAACAAAAGCAAAAACGAAATTATAGACGGCATTATAGCCGCGATGAAAAAACGCGGTATCTCGCAAGGTTCACTTTTGATATAACAAACAAAGTGTAACTTTTTACGCATATTTTATAAGCAACTGTTACTGCATATTTGTGTTTTTCGGATAGAAAAATGAGGTATCATTTATGGATGATTGGAGATTAAACGGTCAGGATAGTTATTTGTTTAGAGTAAAACTATTTAAAAAAGCTTTTAAAGCATGTGGATATCATGATCACGATCATTGCGATTTTTGTTGGGACAAATTTAGTGAACATGAGGATGATCTTCAATTTGGATATTGCACACAGGATGAGCATCACTGGGTATGTGAAACATGTTATAATGATTTTAATCACTTATTTGAATGGGATGTCGAAATTGAGTAATTATCTGTATTCCGTATTTATTGTAAAATTAAACAAAGGTTCGAGCTATCCTCGAAACATTAGGAGAATAGTAAAATGAGAAGCAAAAAACAAATTATTAAGCCGTTGGATAATTATCATACACACTTTTTGCTAGTTGGATTTTTGCTTTTTTTGCCCTTTGATATTTTAATTTTTATGACGGATTATGATTCCATGTTGTTAGGTACAGTATTGGTATTTAATTCAGTAGTTGTCGGTATATTTGTGTTAGTAAGGATTTTTTTCAGCGCAAGATATGTTATTGATGAATCATCTTTAACAAAGTACCGTGGTAAGAATATAGTTTTTAGAATAAAACATAAAGATATAAAAAAAGTCTTGGTCAAAAAAGGTAAAATATATTCTTTCTTTGTGTTTATATTTCATTTTTTTTGCCATGTGGAACCCGAAAGTAATCACATGACAAATATTTCTCTTGTATTCAGTAATTGCGAAATACTAAAGAAAGAAAAGGCGGAAATTGTTGGTACATCTTTAAAAACTAAGGACTATAATGATTTTTTTGAGATAAGCGATGTTATTTCTCTTCGCAAAGCCATTAAATTGTGCAAATGCTTGAACATATCGCCTACTTTTGTTAATTAAAATTTGAAAAATATCATATCAAAACAGCAGAATAATTCAATCAAACATACCACGGGCAATTGCTAAAAACATTATTTACCAAACAAAAATCACCGTAATCGGCACATCAAGCCTGTCACGGTGATTTTTGATTTTATAAATATTATCAGGCGAGGGCTTTGCCCTGACCGTTCCACATATCCTCGACAAAGGCACCGTATCCGAGGTCGAGCTTTGCCGCTTCGATATAGTCCTTGCGGAGTGAGGCGAATTTTGACGAAATTACGTGCTGTGAATAGTAGAGGGTTATATCGTGCTCGGGGTCGACAGCCGCGAACGCGCCTGCCGCGCCGCCCCAGCCATAGTCGGTGCGGCGTCCGTCACCCATAGGCGCTCTTACACCGAGTCCGTAGCCGTAGCCGTTTGATGCCCAGCAGGTCTTTCTCTGCTCTTCGGTGAGGTGATTTTGCTTCATAAGAGCTATCGTTTCTTCCTTTAAGAGCCTACCCGTGCGCATTCCTTCGAGGAATTTCATATAATCCGCAACGGTTGATACGGCTCCCGCGCCGCCGCTTTCATACTCCGAGCCGAATTTGTAAATATGTATTTTCGGACCGATATTCGTATATTTTTGCTCCTTGGAGCTATACGTATACTGAGCCGGGAGAAGAGAGAGCTTTTCGTCGGGAAGATTATAGGTCGTGTCACACATTCCGAGCGGGTCAAAGATATTCTTCTTTACAAAATCTCCGAATTTCTCACCGCTGACAACCTCGACGAGCGCGGCAATAACGTCGTGGGAAAGGCTGTATCTCCAGGTCGTGCCGGGCTCAAATTCAAGGGGGATTTTTGCGATATATTTCATCATCTCAACCGTGGGACATCTGCCCTCGGTCACGGCTCTGCCCTCCTTGATATACTCCGAGCCGCAATCGTAATTCATACCCGAGGTCATCGTGAAAAGCTGACGGATAGTAATTCTCTTCTCCGCTTTATATATTCCGCTCTCCTTTTTGACCGTCATATCGCCGAATGCGGAAATATACTCGGCTATCTCGTCGTCAAGAGAGAATTTGCCCTTTTCATAAAGCATCAAAGCCGCGGTGCAGGTGATAAATTTAGAACAGGAATAAATATTGTAAAGCTCGTTGCCCGAAAGGCTTGTGCCCTCCTCGTTAAATACTCCGCGATACTCGGCAAAAACCTCTTTTCCCTTATGGAAAACACTGACCTGAACGGCAGGGATTCCCATATCAATACCTGCATCAAGCAGTTTTTTTACATTTTCAAACATTTCCCATCATTCCTTTCAAATTTAAAGCTCGACTTCATAGCCGTCGTATGCTGCGTTTACGGAAAACGAAAATCTTCCCGATTTCGAAAGCGCTTCTATAAGCGGCAGCTTTTCCTGCGGTCTGCTTATATGATTAAAGACCAGATGCTTCGTTTTGCTTTCTTCAAGATGGGGGAGCATATCTTCTATATCAAAATGCGCATATTCAAGAACAAAAAGATCAAGCATCTGTTCCTTTGCTATCCTCGGGAAGTCATCCTTTGAAAGCTCTTGGGAAAGGTCGCCCGAAAAGACAAGCCTTTTCCCATCCGTCTCTACTATGAATGAGTAGGAAGGTCTATTGTACTTTTTGAGATGCGCGTTTGGGATTGCCGTAACCTTTATATTTTCGTCGTTGAAAATGACGCCCGACTCGTAAAGATGAAAGACGTTAAGGCTCTCGTTTATTTTGCCGACGGCTTCCGTAAAATATTTTTTCCACGCGTCTATAACACCCTTTTCAGTAAAGTAATAATCCGTCGGGAGCGAACATTCTTTTCTTTTATTAACAACCCTCAAAATATCGGAAAGACCGTACATATGGTCAAGGTGATAATGAGTAAAGAATACCGCCTTTATTTTATCGACCGATATATCGGCGTCGCACATCTTGTGCGTAACCGATGCGCCCGTGTCAATGAGATATATGTCACCGTTAACCTCAAGCATAACCGAGGTGCATTCTCTGCCGACGGACGGAACACCTGCCGCAGTACCAAAAAACTTAATCCTCATACTACACCTCCAAGGTCATACCGTCATGCGCTGCGCATATTTCAATCGCGCATTCGCTTTTTTTCAGCTCATCAATCTCCGAAAGAAGCTTTTCGGATTCCGCGATATGATTAAAATATACGCGCTGAGGTATATTCTCGGCTATTTTTTCTATAAGGCGGCTCGGTGAAAAATGAGCAAGCTCAGAGATAAACAGATTGATTTTCTCTTCCTTAATAAAATCAAATATTCTCTCGGTGTCAAGCTCTCTCGACAAATCCCCCGAAAACAGAATACACTTTTGCTCCGCATAAAGCGCAAATGCGTAAGATGCGTTGCTTCCGTCATCATTTTTGATATGCTCGGTCGGTATTGCAAGGAGCTTTATGTTTTCGTCCTCATAGACAAGCCCCTGACGATAGACGTTAAAATCTCCGTGAACAGAGGCGCTCGCGCCCATTGAATCAACAAACCCGACAAGAGAGCTGATGCTTCGCTCCTCGGGCAGATAATAAGAAATCGGAATATTGCCATAGCTCTTTGACCAGCTGAAAATGTCAACCAGCATAGGAAGTCCCGCAACGTGGTCGTAGTGAGCATGAGTTACAAATACGGCTCTCAGCCTTTGGGGGTCAATACCGAAATTCTGCATTTTTGAAAAGACACTTGCGCCAGCATCGACAAGATAAACAGAATCTCCGACTTCGATTGCCGTCGCCGTATAATCTCTGTTTTTCTGAAGAGCTGCCGCGCCCGTTCCAAGAAAAGTAATTTTCATATTTTAGCCTTTTTAATAACGCGAAGAGCCGTACGTCTCTTCGCGTTATTTGTTTATTTAAAATATTTTACCATCGACTTAAACATCTTGATATCGTAATCGCCGATAACGTTACGGTAAAGACCTGCGCCGACTCTCTCGGAGTGACCCATCTTACCGAATACGCGTCCGTCGGGAGAGGTGATACCCTCGATTGCGAGAGCCGAGCCGTTGGGGTTGTAGTCGATCTCATAGGTTGCCTCACCGTCAAGGTTGACGTACTGAGTTGCTACCTGACCGCCCTCAACGAGCTTTTTAATCATCTCGTCGGTTGCGAGGAATTTACCTTCTCCGTGGGAGATCGGAACGTTATATACGTCACCTACGTTGCACTCTGCAAGCCAGGGCGACATATTTGATGCAATTCTCGTTCTTACTATCTTCGACTGGTGGCGCGCTATATTATTAAAGGTAAGAGTCGGGCAGGACTCGTCGGTGTCGATTATCTTGCCAAAGGGAAGAAGACCGAGCTTTATAAGAGCCTGGAATCCGTTACAGATACCGCACATAAGTCCGTCGCGCTTATCAAGAAGGTCGGAAACAGCCGCCTTAACCGCTTCGCCGCGGAAGAATGCGGTAATAAACTTACCCGAGCCGTCGGGCTCGTCACCGCCGGAGAAGCCGCCGGGAACAAAGATAGCCTGAGAAGATGCAATCTTCTTTGCAAAGGTTTCGGCGCTTCTCTTTACTCCGTCAGCCGTAAGGTTGTTTATAACGAATATTTCGGGGTCGGCACCTGCGTCGCGGACAGCCTTAGCCGAGTCGTATTCGCAGTTTGTGCCGGGGAATACGGGAATAAGCACCTTGGGTGATGCAACCTTAACAGCAGGCGCTTTGCGCACCTTTGCCTCAAAGGATACGGTTTCGGGCTTATCCTCACGCGTCTTGATATTGCAGGAGTAAACCGACTCAAGCTTATCCTCATATGCCTTATTCAATTCAATTGCGGATACGTTCATATCACCGTATACGAAGTCGGCCTTTTCGGTGACAAAGCCGACAGACTCGCCGACCTTCGTGCCGTCACTAAGCTCAAGAATAAACGAGCCGTAGGAATAGCCGAATATATCCTCGAGCGAAAGCTTTGAATCAAATTCAAATCCGTAGCCGTTACCCATAGCCATCTTCATAACCGCCTCGGCAACGCCGCCGACGGTGAGCGTATAGGCTGCAAGAACCTTACCCTCTCTCATAAGAGCGGTAACGTCAGAGTAAAGCTTGAGAAGCGAGTCTGCGGTGGGAAGACCGTTCTTATCGTATTTCGGCTTCATTATTACGACCTTAGAGTCCGTCTTCTTGAATTCGGGAGAAATTACCGAATCGACCTTGTCGGTTGTTACCGCGAAGGAGATAAGAGTCGGGGGCACGTCAAGCTTTTCAAAAGTACCGCTCATCGAGTCCTTGCCGCCGATAGCCGCAATTCCAAGCTCCATCTGAGCCTTGAACGCGCCGAGAAGTGCCGCAAGGGGTTTGCCCCATCTCTTAGGATCCTTCATAGGCTTTTCAAAATATTCCTGGAAGGTGAGATATACGTCCTTAAATTCCGCACCCGTCGCAACGAGCTTTGACGCCGACTCAACGACCGCAAGATACGCGCCGTGATAGGGGCTCTTTGAGGACACGTCGGGGTTATAGCCCCAGGACATAAATGATGCGAGGTCGGTATGCTTTTTCTCAACCGAAATCTTCTGCACCATTGCCTGAATGGGCGTGCGCTGATACTTACCGCCAAAGGGCATAAGCACCGTGCCCGCGCCGATAGTACTGTCAAAGCGCTCGGAAAGTCCGCGCTTCGAGCAGGTATTAAGGTCGGTGGCAACCGCCTTCATTCCGCACTTGAAGCATGCGGGAAGCTGCTTTTTGTAATCGATAATCTTGGGTGCTTCTATATTTATATGCTTTTCAGCTCCGTTTGAGTTAAGGAACTCGCGGCTGATGTCTACGATGGTTTTGCCGTTCCAGGTCATTGTAAGTCTGGGGTCGGCTTTTACTTTTGCAACGACGGTTGCTTCAAGGTTTTCTTCATTTGCAAGAGCGAGGAATGCATCCTTGTTATGCGCCTCAATAACGCACGCCATTCTCTCCTGCGATTCGCTTATTGCAAGCTCTGTGCCGTCAAGGCCGTCGTATTTTTTAGGAACTGCGTTAAGGTCAATATCAAGACCGTCTGCAAGCTCGCCTATCGCAACAGAAACGCCGCCTGCACCGAAGTCGTTACAACGCTTTATCATTCTTGAAACCTCGGGATTTCTGAAAAGACGCTGAATCTTTCTTTCCTCGGGGGCGTTACCCTTCTGAACCTCAGCGCCGCAGCTTTCAAGCGACTTAAGGTTGTGGGATTTAGACGAGCCTGTTGCACCGCCGCATCCGTCACGTCCGGTTCTTCCGCCAAGGAGAACCACAAGGTCGCCGTCCTCAGGAACCTCGCGGCGAACGTTTTCTGCAGGTGCTGCCGCAATAACGGCTCCAACCTCCATATGCTTTGCGGCATAGCCGTCGTGATAGATTTCATCTACTATACCCGTTGCAAGTCCTATCTGGTTACCGTAAGAGGAATATCCCGCAGCCGCTGTAGTTACTATCTTACGCTGAGGAAGCTTGCCGGCAAGGGTTTCTTCGATAGGCTTTAAGGGATCTGCCGCGCCTGTAAGGCGCATTGCTCCGTAAACGTAGGAACGGCCCGAAAGGGGATCGCGGATAGCGCCGCCGATACAGGTAGCAGCACCGCCGAAGGGCTCGATTTCGGTGGGATGGTTGTGGGTCTCGTTTTTGAATAGAAGAAGCCAGGGCTCGCGCACTCCGTCAACGTCAACCTCGATTTTAACGGTACATGCGTTAATTTCCTCGGATTCGTCAAGCTTATCAAGCTTTCCGAGCTTTTTGAGGCACTTTGCCGCGATAGTACCGATATCCATAAGATTCATGGGCTTCGTTCTGCCGAGGAATTCTCTTGCCGAAATATAATCCTTATATGCCGCCTCAAGAAGCTCGTCCTCAAAACGAACGCTGTCAACGGTAGTCAAGAAGGTGGTATGACGGCAGTGGTCAGACCAATAGGTGTCTATCATCTTGATTTCGGTGATAGTGGGGTCTCGCTTTTCGCTTACGAAGTAGCTCTGACAGAATTTGATATCGTCAAGGTCCATTGCAAGACCCATATCCGAGATAAACTTTGCAAGTCCCGCCTCGTCAAGATCAATAAATCCGCCAAGAGTTTTGACGCTTTCGGGAATCGTATATTCGATCTTTATGGTCTTCTTCGCTTCAAGGCTTGCTTCTCTTGCTTCAACGGGATTTATTACGTGCTTTTTGATTCTGTCAAGCTCTTCATTTGAGATTTTTCCGTAGAGCATATATACCTTTGCGCTTGCAACGCTCGGCTTATCGCCCTGGGATATAAGCTGAATACACTGAGCCGCAGAATCTGCGCGCTGGTCAAACTGACCGGGAAGATACTCGGTTGCAAAAACCTTTGCTCCGTCGTTTTCAACCTCGGTATAAACGTCGTCAAGCTGTGGCTCTGAGAAAACCGTGCCGATGGCGTAATCAAAAAGCTCCTTAGTTATATTTTCGGCATCATAGCGGTTGAGTATTCTTACTCTTTCAACGCTCGTTATACCGAGAAATGCGGATATTTCATTTTTTAAAGCCTGAGCCTCGTTATCAAGACCCGTCTTTTTTTCAACGTATATGCGATATACCATTATTTTCTCCTCACTTTGCTTTCATTGCACGCGCACCGATGTCAGAGCGGTAATATGCCGTGGAAAAGCTAACCTTTTCCACCTTTTTGTATGCCGACGCGATAGCTTCGCCAAGGGTGTTTTCAACAGCGGTCACGCCAAGAACGCGTCCGCCCGCCGTTACGAGCTTGGCTCCGTCAAGCTTTGCACCCGCAACGAATACCGAATCCTTCACCTCGTCCGAAATCTTAATTTCAGCACCGCTTTCATACTTTTCGGGATATCCCTTTGACGCCATAATTACGCAGCACGCGCTCTTATCGGCGAATTTCACGTCACAGTCGGCAAGTCTTGCGTCAGTGGTAGCTCTCATTACTGTATAGAGGTCGCTTTCAAGAAGCGGAAGAACCACCTGCGTTTCAGGGTCGCCGAAACGGCAGTTGTATTCTATAACCTTAGGTCCGTCGGGAGTAAGCATAAGTCCGAAATAAAGACAGCCCTTAAAGGTTCTTCCCTCTTTATTCATAGCATCAATCGTGGGAAGGAATATTTTCTCCATACACTCGGCAGCAATAGCATCGGTGTAATAAGGGTTGGGAGCAACCGTGCCCATGCCGCCGTGTTAA
>SVRU01000111.1 GCA_015064665.1 Oscillospiraceae bacterium | reverse complement strand
GGGCAAAAGAACACAATTCTTCTGTCGGAAAGCTTTAATTCAAGCGTGCTTCCTTCCTCACAATCGCCAAGAATTTTGTCGCTATAAAACGGCATTGCACTGTCAAAATAGACCGTGTAGATCTCCTTCGGTGCGTTGATGAACAGGTAATCGGTCGTTTCATCCTTGTCAATAATCTGCTGATATCCTCTCGGAATAGGGACTTCAAACTCGCCGAATCTGACTCGTTTTCGCAACATATTCTATCACCTCCCAAAACAATATTTGCCATCTCGTAAATACTAATTTACCTTTTGACAGCATAATTATATCATAATATTCTTAGCGTTTATATAGTTTATAAGGGTGTTTTAGGGGTGTATCAGGGGCGTTTTTAGGGTGTATTGGCTCAAATACAGCTAAAATCGCGCAAAAAAAGACGACAGCGGTATTGCTATCGTCTTATTGCATTATACTTTTATCCGTGCAAAGATTTCTTCTCGGCTCGTGACCTTGAGTATCTTGAACAGCGAGGTTGTGTGCATTTTTACCGTGTTCTCAGAGAGGTGAAGATCAGCTGCCATCTCCTTACGGCTCTTGCCTGCGAGGATTCCTTCAAGAATGTCAATTTGTCTTGCGGTAAGTGTTGCTCCCTCGGGAAGACCTGCGATAATCTGCTTAATCTTTTCAGCGCGTTCTCTTGAGTCCATGAAAATGACCGCAACCTTTTCCTCATGGGCAACAGGCTTGGGAATGTCGTTTTTGTAAACATAGTCCTGAAGCATCCAATAGACGATCAGAAGCAAGAACTCGGAAATAATGTACGTAACCGAAAGGAATTCGTATTCCCATCTTACCATCTTTTCAAACAGCCATATCACGAGGTTACCGCAAACGATGGCGGCAATAAATCCTGCGAGCTTTGGCTTGCCGATCTTCTTTTTTCTCACAGAGTGAATGATCGTGCCTATCATCAAGGCAAAGTAGCCGAGCAGATAGAAAAGATATACGGGATGCAATACGCCGTATTCCTTGACGAGCTTTGCCGCGCCGTCAATCATTTCGATATCAACGCTCTTGTAATATAGCGGAAGCATCGGCGAGCTTGCAATAACGGCGAACATTACAGCGCCAAGCGACACACAGGTAATCACATGGGATTTCTTTATCTCAAAGCCGCAAAGGCGGACGATGGTGAGAAACATACACATCGAGAGGAACACGCAGCCAAGGTACGCCACGTCGTTGCCGAACACGGCAAACTCAACGGTGTTTGCAAGGGACATAATCAAATATCCGAGGTTGACCACTGACACGCACACGTGGAGCATCGTCAGCCAAAATTCCTTGGTTTTCACTATCACCGAGTAGGCAATCAGTAAGCCCACGGCGGCTATTAAGCATATTGCATATCCTGTTGTCATAGGCTTACCTCCTTAAAGATTCCTCGTTTTGATTATATTATTATATCATAAAAATGTGAAAAAATCAAGGTGTTTTGACTCATTTGCAAGGATTCGTGTCAAAAAATCGGCATCGGATATTTCACCGATGCCTGATAGCTATTCGGAACATATATTCATTACATCATCACTATCTCCTCGCTGCCGTTGCGAAAGGTGAACACAAGCCGTCCGTCATTGTGAACGGTGATTTGCTTTGGTGGTGCATTGTATTAACGAATGAGTCCTTACACAGAAAAAGACTTAGGATTGGATACAATTCTGAGTCTTTTTCAACTAAATTCGCCTTCGTCGGAATAAATCCACCTGTTGTGGATGAAATCGCTACGCGATGAAATCTGCCTTACGGCAGGTTATAAGAGGCGGATTGTATTTCATCTGAGGCTTTAACCGAAGATTTCATCCAAACTTGTTTGGATTTCATCCTGCAAAGCAGGCTTTCATTCTTGCTTTTCTTCTAAACTTATGCTATACTCATGCCAAGAGGTAATAATCATCTCAGAAAACAAGCTTGCGGATTTATCTATGGATTTCGCGGTCAAAGTATTAAAGATGACCGACGGTATAAAGTGACATTATTCTCTCATCAAGCGGATAATACATTTGTTCTTGAAGGTGAAAGCTTTAAATTGTCTATTACAATTCAAGCGCAGGATTTTCTGCATATCTACTTCGATGCATAGGCGAAATTCCCGTCAGCAAATATTCTTATACTGTTACTAATTCCAATATCATTCTTTCAAAATTTCAGGGGCTGTCGCATTTAGGCAGAACCAAATAAAAAACGGCAGAAGCATTGTCATAAAACAGTGTTTCTGTCGTTTCTTTATGCAAATTTAAGAAATTATGATTGAAAACCTGCGGTTTTCTTCGTTTTTGTTAAAGTTTTTTATTCTATCCTCGTTTCCTCGCTCAGCGTACCTTTGTACGCTTCTCGCTCGTCAGCCAAGGATTTCTGCTCCAAATTCGTTCGCCCCGAGGTTCTGTTATATATAAAAGCTCATTATGTTTCAAAATCTACCCAAGGAAATAAAACCTCATCCCCCTCGAGCGTTATCCACTCTGTATATTCACTGTCCAGCCATCCGTTTCTGCCGATAGCTTTTGCGCGGATACTGTATCCTATGGGAACGAACACACGCCCCGACTCAAAAATTACTTCAGCCTGCTTTCCGTTTTCATCCTTGAGTTCAACCGTATATTCAATTTTCGCATTTCCCATTTCGGAAATTGTAATTTCCGCGTAATTTCCTTGAAAAACGATTTTCGGAGTGGACATTTTTCTTTCAATAAAAATACTAAAGACTGCTATATTCGTATTTTCTTCGGTTTCGCCGTTTTTTAAGTAGGCTTTCGTGTATACCGAAACCATCCATTCACCGACCGATATATCATCGGGCAGTAATATCTTTTCAGTTTGTGAATATACGCCTACGTATTTCTGATATAAGCCGAACAACTTAAGCATAGACTGATTTGAATCCGGCTTATTACCGTTTTCAAGAAGCAACCTATATTCTTTGAGCCATTGACTTTCGTTGATATTAAACAATCCCAAATCACCGCTCGCATCAAGTAAAACGATTTCCTCTGTTTTATTTGAAATTGCAACTTTGCTAACGTAGCCAAGCTTTAATGAATTTAGAAGCGAATCGCTTTTACCGTTATACAGATTAAAGAATATAACACCGTCCTCATAATTTAACTTTTCCGCCTTAACGGAGGCAGAAGGCAGAGGGGGCCGTTCGAACGAAACGCTAAGCTCTTCAAAATAAAATTCCGCAGCACCGTTTCCGTCGTTTTTATCGACCTCTGCAATTATCTTGACCTTGTGTCCGTCGTAAACCTTAACTCCGTAATAATTTTCAAGAATAACGTAGTACATGTCGGCAATTCTGAAGACAAATTCCGTATCGTAGCCGTTATACTCTATTTCATAGTAATATTTACCCTCTGAGGCTTGCTCTTGCCACCAAGCTCTGTTTTTGCCCGAATATTCGGTATTCAAAAGCTTTTGTAAATTATCAAGCTCAACGTATTCCTGCCAAAATGCTTCCGCAACCGCTTCAAGACGCGCATACTCTTCCGGCTCGGTAAATTTATCAACGTACCAAAGTGCTTCTTTTGCATCTTCATATTTGGTAAGCGCTTCACTCACCGCACTCGGATTATCGATAATAAACAACGCCCTTTCTGCAAAGTATGCAAAATCGCCATTATCATAAAGCAAAAATTTGAATTTCTTTACGAATGGATACGCACCGCAATCGTTACTTAGCTTAAAGCTGAAAACAACGTGATTTAAAGTAGAGTAATAAGCCGTATCGCTGATAGTCAAGTCTCTTAAGGACGGAATATATATTTTAGCCTCAACACATCTGCCGCTTGGATATTCCCTGTCTTTGTAATAAATCTTAACAGTCGTTTCAGCGGCATTCAGTATTCCTGCCGATAAACGCGCTTCTCCGTCAAAATTCATATCGGTATATACAAGATTTGCATTTTTATCGTATGCTTCAAGCTTAATATATTCCGCGGTATCGCTCTTCAACTCTGATTTAACAGTTATTTGCGGATAGTGGCAGTTACGCTCTTCATTATATAATATATCGTAATATAATTGTTCGACAACGAGAGCCTTTTGAGTAATTACCTCAGAGACGTGAAGCACGTGCGCGCACACGCCGTTACCGTCGTGTAAATCGGCAAACAAATAAACTATCAAGGTATATTTGCAATTTTCCACAAGTCCGTTTGCTATAACACTGTTATTTCCAACGGAAAGTGCCTTGTTAAACTTTATCTGTCCGTCATAAAACGCTACGCCAAGCCAACCGCCGAAACTTGAAATATCGTTTTCCGTTCTGAGAGAAATTTCAAGCTCCGCGGTGTTTGACGAAATGCTGCCGAAGCTGAGACTTGAAACCTCAATTACAGTATTTTTATAAGGCAAACCGATTTTTACAAGATTACAGTTTTCAAGCTTCTCTTCTTCGATAAATAAATTTTCAAGATACTCTATATTTGAAACATAATAACCGAATTCTTCGTATGCTTGCTCGGGCAATTTAGATTCAATATAAAGACAGGTGTAGGTCTGCGAATTCTCTTCCCTGTTAAAAGCAAACAGGTCTCTGCCCGACACGTACTTTATACCGTTAAATTCAGCAGAAAGAATTTGATACTTGTCGGGGTTTTTCAACCATACCTGTATAAACACCGTATTACCCGGTTTGCTATACAGACTGTAATCGGAGCACTCGGGATATTCTTTACCAAGATAATTTTCTTCGTTCGAAAAATATGATTTGAGTATTTGATCGTATTCGCTGACACCATCTGAATTTCCGTCCGTATCACCGTTGGAGAATTCGCCCGGACGGCTATCAGTCGCTATAATGCACAAAACATCGGGTGACGGCGGAATAGGCTTAATATAGACTATTTCCTCACTATAATCACTGTCGGCAAACAATTTGCCGTCGCCAAGTGCTTTGACGGAAAATTGTTTGCCGACAGTGATTATAG
>SVRU01000110.1 GCA_015064665.1 Oscillospiraceae bacterium | reverse complement strand
AAAAATGGCTGATAATAAATTCTTGTTTATCCCGGTTAGAGGCGAAATTAAAATACTCAATCTTTCCGGGGGGGATCTTTTAGACGAGTTTTACGGTCTTATTGGTTGCGATTCTATAGAAATAGTAGTACTTGTAATAGCTCTTTTGATAACGCTTCTTTCTTTTTCAATATCTGCTCAGAATTGGATTGATAATATTAAAGGTGGTGTTTCGGACAAGCACTCCGATTCCGATTCCAATTCAGGTGTAAGAAAAAATTTTCTGTGGATCGTTACAATGCGTTTGATGAGGCGGAAAAACGGCTTCGAATACACCGAGATGATCGGGAGAAAATTAAGAAATACAAAAAATAAAAAAGAAACGGCGCGCATACGCACATTGTCAACACATTCCCATTTGGGACAGGACGACCGTTTCCGTAGGTATTCTATCACATATTTCATAAAAAGTCAATAGAAAGGATAAAAAAATATGGCAACTGCTGTAAGAAAATCAAAGTCGCGCACGCGAAGTCCTTCTAACGTCGAGCGCAGCTACATAGAAGGCTACCGTCAGGGCGTTAAGGATTCTGTGAATTACAAAAAATCCTTCGGAGCGTATGCTTCGGCCTCCTGCGGCTATTACAAGGGCCTGAAGGATGCAGAAACCGTCCGGAAGGTAAATAAACGTACCAAATACAATAACAGATAAAGAAAGGAATTAAATATGAAAATTGAACACTATATAGAGGTCACAGACCCGGTAGATAATCTCAGACGTCTTGTCTCCGTTTTTGATATATGCTTTATCGAAGAATGCCCGGGAGATTACGGAAAGCATCGCACGTCACTCTGCATCGGTGGTACGTTTGAGTATAACGACGACGCCGAGCTTCCGTCGGGCACGATCTTCCTCCCCTGCGCCGAGAGTTACGAAGAGATTCTCGACAAGATGATCGAAGCGTCCGGGGAGCGAGGTTGTTATGAAATACAAGAAAGAACGTGCCTGGATAAATAAAAAACTACGTAGCGGAGTTAATAGGGACGAGCTCCGGGAGTGCGTCGGAATGTTTTCCAATAAAGACAAGAAAAAAGTTATGGCAGAAAAAGGTTTAAACGAAGCAGCATATCAAAAGCGCTATGGCTTCCTGGTTAACGTATATTCTATTCTTTCGGATACACCGATAAAATAAAGAAAACCACCCCCGAAGGAGTGGTCTAAGTAAAAACAAATAGGTAGCCCCCAGCCTTAAGGGGAGAAAGAAATTTAATATGTTTGGTTTTGGAGGAAAAAAAGTTAAAACTAAGAAGGGAAAAACTGTTACTCTTCTTAATCCAGCCGAAAAGGCAAGCAAATATGCCGCTGAACTCAGTACGGGTATTCGTTATACGAACGACGGCGCTTATAAACAAAATGAGTTTGGCGATATTGGTTTGACTGATGCGGGTAGAGCTTATCGTTCTGGTTATCTTGATGCTCGAAAAGATAACGCTAAAGCATATAAGCACAATTTGAAAAAGAGATAAAAGTGAATACAGAACACGCCTTAAAAGCGTGTTCTGTAACATCAAATTTTCCATCTAGGCATAAAACCGTATCTTTTTATTGCGAGTTTTGTTATATCTCGTATTAGATTTGATTTGAACGTTTGCATATCTTGCTTAGGATCGTCTGCTTCTATACCGATGTATGGTATATCGTATTTTTTGTATAGTTCTTCTTTTTCTTTACGTTCTTCAAGGTATTTTGGCGTTTTCATACCCCAATATTCTATATAAATTCCTCTGTCGTTTGTGATAGGAATATACCAATCGCATTTTTTTCGTTTTTCTATTATTTCTTCTATACTAGCTCCATAAGAGTGAAGAATACAGGCGTTGAATAGTACATCATCAATTCTTACTTCCATATCAGAATCTACATTGTGACCGTCGAGAGCTGTATTTACTTTGCTTTTCTTTTCGTCTTTTTCTTTTCGCTCTTCTTCATATTTGTCGTTATGTTTAGGTGCTTGTTTGCCTTTCATCAGTGCTTCGACATCTTTATATACTCTATCAATTAAAGAGGTATCATCATTATATGTTTCAGCAACCATTGCTATTGCAATTAGTTTGTTGCATTGTTTGCGAGTTTCTTCTACGCTTTTTATTATTAAAATTCTTTCTTTTAGGTTGTAATAATAGTCGCGTATTTTTCTTGTGGAACTGTTTTTATCTAAAACTTCCATAAAATCTTTTGTTTCATAATAACAATTTTTGCATTGGGGCTTCCCGTTTGAAGGCTCACCGCAAATTATGCACGTTAAATCAGATTTTGCTTCTTCCTTCGCCGGCGCCGGTTCTTCCATAGTCGCTTTAGGCGCTGTATTGACCTTAACGTAATGTCCTTTATCATCGAGGATAAGCTCGCCTGCTTTGAGCATATCAGCGTGTTTTCCGCAAAGACGGTCTTTACGTGCGTTACCCATCCAGATGCGAGTCGGCTCACCGCAAATGGGACAAACAAGTTTATTATCCATAGTACACCTCAAAAGTTTTTTCTTTATTATATCGCAAAAGTAATACATTTGTCAAGATAAGGAGATTTAAAAAATGCGAGATAAGGTTATAAGCCTCAGAGTTAACTCGGAGCTTCTCGGGAAGGTTAACGACGTTATCTCTTCCAGGACGGAGAGCTTCACCGGGCGAGGAGGACGGAATTACTATACTTATCGAGACGGTAGCGGCTACGCTTATGATAAATTCACCGTCGCCGATCTTCTCGAAGTTGCTATGAAGGAGTACGTAGCCAAAGCTGAAGCTCACGCTGAAGGTGCAAAGTAATACATTTCACGCGCAGAAAAAGTAATACATTTTCGACGTCGGAAATGTATTACGGTTAAGCTCGAGGTGCAATGTATTACATTTGTCACTTTAGGATAGCTCGGTTCGCTCTGATGCACGTCTCGGCTTGCCGAGCTCGCACTGTTCGCACCCTTCCCGTCCCCTCCTTCTTCAACCTTAAGGGTTGTGTTCTCAATGCGTCGAAAGACGCTTTGCGCGCCCTCGGGCGTGCTTGTTGCGACGTCTGTCGCTCGCCTTCCGCAGAAGGCGAAATTCCTTCTCCAAGGAGATAGTTATGAAATATCACAAATTCACGGCTGCCGAAAAAGCCGCCTACCGTGCCGGGAAGATCCGGGCATACTATCAGAATAAGAGCCGGTGCAAAAAGACTGCGCAAAAGCCTAAATTCGTTAGCTTCGATGTTAATGAAGCCTTCGCCAGAGCTCTCGAACGGTCTTACGGCAAGGAAGAAGCTGAGAATTTTTTGAGAAATTCTAAATAAAGATTACGGGTTAAGCTAAAAACGCTTCGGTAGCGGAGCGGGAAGCGTTTTTAGCCGTAATTTTTGAATTTTCTCCGCACGGGTGGCGTGGTTGTAATACGCTTCACACATAAAACCCCGAAAACCCTTGAAAATACTGAGAAAATCGTTAAAAAAAGAGTTCTCAAAATCGTTTTGAGAACGAAAAAGGAGAGAAAAATGCTTAATTCTGTCAAGCGAGCTAAGATATTCGAAGAGTTTACCTCCGAAGAGCAGGAATATCACTTCGGAATAAAAGAAAAAGCCGTATCGCATCATATAGATACTCTATATTACAGCGTTTATCTGAAAGATGATAAGCCTAACGTAGAGCACGACGGTATTATTGATCTCCTTTATGATCTCAATGTATTCAAAACTCAGAAGAAGGCTAATCCCTCTGAAGAGGTTGTTTTTCATAACTTGTCGGTAAGCTCCTTCGGTGCGGCTGTCGGCGGCGGCCTCTATGGATATCGTCTTACCTGCGAGGAGAGATTCGATATATTTATATCGGATTATCTTCCAAACGAGAAAACGCCCAGGATACAGGTACAGCTTCGTACATATTCGCTCATTCTTGACGGTCTTTACGGTGCTATCAATAAAAGTTTTGACGCGCTTGATCTTATGCTTAGAGCTTATGATATTAGTATTTTAGAGGTTACAGAAAACCGTATTGATTACGCTTTCCATACGAATCTCATTCAAAAGCCTATTACAATGTTTTGCGACGAATCACTTTCAAAGCACCTTGTTTGTTCTCTCCGAGACGTATATAAACACATGTGGATTACGACGCAGCATAGCGAGTTATTTGATCTTGACTATTTTGCGCTGGGGTCTCGACGTTCCAATAACGTCTTTTTTAGAACCTACGCAAAGGCAAAAGAAGTTGTTCAAATGAATTATAAAGCGTTCTTCTTTGAGTTCTGGAGAACCAGGGGACTTATATCCCGGTATGATTTGTACGTCTATCAGACAGCGTATGAAATGAAATCTTTCAAAACCGGTTGTCTTGTCGGTCGTATAAAATGGTATCTTGAAAACGGAAAAAATCATGAATTAAAGGAAAAACTTGAGGAGCTGCTTAAGAGCTGCAATATTAATAGTGAAAATAATCCGTATATGGAAAAGCAGATAAAAGGAATTCTCCCGGAGCCGACCGTAATTCTCAACGTAGAGTTTGAAACGAAACGAAAATTTTATCATAAGTGCGATCACTTCATTAGCTGTTATGATTATAAGCACGAATGCTCTCCGGCATTACATAGGCTCTATAAGATCTTAGACCTCCGACGTGAATTTATTACCAAACTAATGACCGAGGTCATTGAATTCACAGAGGATAGATTAGACCTGGATTCTCCCCCTATGGATTGGTGGAAGCGTCTTCGCCGTGTTCGTATAGATGACCAACCGGATAAGGCAGTACTAGACGTTTGGTACTCCTATTCTAGAGGTGTAGATGAAAAACGTTCCGAGCGAATGTTTATGCGTAATTTAGCACAGGTCGGAATACTCTCACGTAACGATACAAGAGAATCTACCTTTGGAGAAGACCTCTGGGACTTCGTCACTAATTACAATGATAACGATATACATACCGGTTTGAAAGAATCCTTCCTCAAGCTTGACGTTTCACCTTATAAAGCAATCCAAAAGAAAAAAGCGCGTCAGCTTACATCTCTACTCGATAAAAATAAAAGTTAAGTCCCTCGGAG
>SVRU01000109.1 GCA_015064665.1 Oscillospiraceae bacterium | reverse complement strand
CGCAAAAGAAAAGCTTGGCAAAAGAAAACGCCGTGGTTTGTTTCGCCTCTGCGGAGGCGACCAACGCTCCGCGCGTTGGATCAGCGCCGCCTTTTGAAAAAGGCGGGCGAAAACTTCTGCGCAGACACCGCCGTGACGCACCGATAAATTGCAATTTTACATCTTGGGTGAGCAGTTGCATTTTAATCAAAAGCAATACAAATAGAAAATTCAGCCACCACGATAAAAGTGATGGCTGATCATTATGTTACTTATCGAATCAGTCCTCGCACGGCTTGACCTCGATACAATCAAAGGGAATATTTTTCTTTATGGGGCATGCCCATCTGACGGCATTTTTCAAAATTTTCTGTACGTTTTCATTTTTGAAAGCCGTGTTGCTCTCGTGACCGGGCTGGAAATAGAAGACCTTTCCCTGTCCTCTGGTCCAGGTGCAACCGCTTCTGAAGACCTCACCACCCTTGAACCAGCCAAGGAAAATGATCTCCTCGGGGTCGGGAATGTCAAATCTCTCGCCATACATCTCCTCGGGATCAAGCACAAATGTCTCATCAACTCCCGCAGCAATAGGGTGATTTGGCTTGATGCACCAGATTCTCTCTCTGTCCTGTGCTCTCCACTTGAGAGTGCCTGAGGTGCCCATAAGCTTCTTGAATATCTTGGAATAATGACCAGAGTGGAGTATTATAATACCCATTCCCGCAAGCACGTGGTTATATACCCTTGCGACCACCTGATCGGGCACCATATGGTGTCTCATATGTCCCCACCACAAAAGCACGTCGGTCTCGTCAAGCACCTCGTCGGTAAGACCGCATTCGGGGTCGTCAAGGGTCGCGGTAGTTACCTCAATATCGTCGCACTGTAAAACACTCTTCAGGTATTCGTGAATGCCGCCGGGATAATTTTCGGTTACTATGGGCTGTATTTTTTCGTGATAATTCTCGTTCCAAACTACTACCTTCATTTTTTGAGTTCCTTTCGAATCAATATCAGAGTCTTACTTCCATACCTGTCTCGGCAGACTTATACATCGCGGTAAGGATCTTTATCATATCAACGCCCTGCTCGGGAGTGAAGTCGGGCTCTGCACCGTTCAGAAGAACGTCTGCGAAGTGACGGAGGTTTGCGGCGTGAATAGGGTTGCCGTCAGTGATCTTGGGGCAAAGGTCAACAAGGGTTCCGTTGTCCTCGGTATAAATTCTTAGCTCCTTATTCTTCAGCTCAGCGCCCGCTTTGTCGCCGCGAAGCTCAAGAATGCCCTGCTCCTTTTCCACGTTGGATGCCCAGGAGAATTCTATCTGCAGGCACGCGCCGTTGTCGAACTTGATGAAGCCCATAGCAAGGTCCTCAACGTCAAATATTCCGTCTGCCTTCTTGTCGCCGAAGTTGGAGTTGACCGAGTCGGAAACGTCGCTGTCAGCAAACTTGGTGTAGGTGCAACCCGAAACCGCAACAGGCTTGGGATTGCCCATAAGCCAGATAGCAAGGTCGATCATATGGACGCCCAAGTCGATAAGGGGTCCGCCGCCTGACTGAGCTTTGGTAGTGAACCAGCCGCCCTTACCTGGGATACCGCGACGGCGCTGCCAACCGCAACGTCCGCAATAGATCTCGCCCATCTTGCCGTCTTCGATGAACTTTTTAAGATAGCGCATAGTATTGAGATAACGGTTGTTTCTCATAACCATAAGCTTCTTACCGCTCTTTTCAGCCGCTTCCTTCATTCGGAGAGCTTCTTCCACAGAGACTGCATCGGGCTTCTCGCAGAAAACGTTAATGCCCTTATTCAGTGCGTCAACTGCAATTATGGAGTGGAGGTAGTTAGGTGTGCAAATATCAACGTAATCAAGTCCTTCTACCTCAAGCAGCTCCTTGTAATCGGTAAAGGAGGGGACCTCTCTCATACCGAAATTGCGGTGAAATGCCTCGATCTTCTCGGGAAGAATGTCGCAGATCGCAACAATTTCAACGTCATCCGCCCCTCTGTATCTGGGCATATGAGCGTATCCCATAATGCCGCCGAGACCTATAAGTCCAACTTTTAATCTTTTATTCATATCAATTTCCTCCAAAAGTTTTATTTTTTACAATTATAGTATAGCATATTTACATCTTTTATGATATAATGTATTAGCTGAAAAATATCAAATTTTTACGATTGAGGTATTCATTATGTATTCATACGCAGAAAAAGCCTTCATCATAAACGGTGTTGAAAGTTGGATACAGTGCATCGATTGTTTTGCCAAAGAATCCAACGAGCACGACAAGGTAACGGTTGAGAGATACCATTATCACGATTATATAGAGTTTCTTTACGCTCTTGATACCGATATGAACGTCTGGATAAACGGATCTCCTCACAGAATGGTTTCAGGCGACCTTGTTATAATAAATTCCGGTGAGCTTCACAATATTTCCTTTAACAAGGATTCCCATTATATCTGTGTCAAGTTTTCTCCGAGAATATTATATTTTGATGACAACTCTCTTTTCGAGTTCAAATACGTAACACCCTTTTTGTCAGACCTCTCCCCTCAAAAGCTTTTTCATAAAAAGGATTTTGAAAACGTAGATATTCACGCCCTATCCATTGAGATAATGCGCGAATGGGAGGAGCAAGGGCCTGCTTATGAGCTTTCGATAAGAGCCAACATTCTCAAAATATTTGTGGGTATCTTTCGCTATTGGGACAGGCAAAACGTTTTTCATTCCGAAGCAATAATGACCGATCCCATAAAAAAAGCCCTACTTTATATTTCAGAAAATTTCGACAGCGTGACTGAACGCGACGCTTCTACGTATTGCGGACTCAGCTACAATCATTTCTCTGCTTCCTTCAAAAAGGCTGTAGGACGCAGCTTCAGCGATTATATAACGCTTTTGAGGCTAAGCGAGGCAGAAAAGCTGCTTGTTTCCACCGAAAAAAGCATCACCGACATCGCCCTTTCCTGCGGTTTTTCCTCAACCAGCCACTTTATTTCCCGCTTCAAATCCCAAAAAGGCATTACCCCGGGACAGCTCAGAAAAAAGACAAGATAATTTGATATGTCAAGAATCCCACCGACTTAAACATCGGTGGGATTCTTGACCGTTTTTATCTGTCTTCAGCAAAAGTTTTGATTTTTTCATATGCTTCATCGATTTCACTGTTACTTCCCTTGAGGCTGCAAAGCACCGCATAAGAGGTATCAAGCAGCTCCAAAAAGTAATCATACATACCTTCAAGCTTTTGGTCTCCCTCATATCCGTGATATATCAATGCCGGCTTTGATTGATATATTTCCGGCATCTGATTTGCGATCTCAATTATTCTGGCGTTGTCAATGCCGTTATAAGTATAGCATAGCAGAGTCATCGCGCTGTATTTTTCTTGCAGATCTTCAGAATTTGAAAATACCCTCTCGCAGTAATCAATAATTTTCTTTTTCCACCCATGCTCTCTATATTTCGAGTTATCGGATACCGAACTATAGGCATAAGATAGTGTGAGCATCAATTTATTCGACCTGGGATAACGCTCAAGGGCATCCTCAAGAGACTCAACGTATTCAAAAAACTCTGTTTCCGTGACAAACTCCTGCTTGCCTGCGTTTATCAGCTCATTCACCGTCTCGCGCTCGTTTTTTCCCGAATCGGTAAGCAACGCATCGCAAGACACGTTAAAATACTCTGCAAGAAGAGGAATCAACGCTAGATCGGGATAAGATGCCCCCGTCTCCCACTTTGAGACCGCTTGAGTTGAAACGTTCATCATCTCAGCCAAATGTTGCTGTGTGATTCCCTTCTTTTCGCGAAAAAGTTTGATTTTTTGTCCTATATTCATCATTTTCCTCCAATCAACTTAGGATAACAGTAATAACCCGAACCCGCCCAGAAACCGTGTCTTATCGCGCTTTCGGCGGCGTTCGTCCTTGATTTATTCCTATAAATCTGCATCCTCCGCTCACCGAAATCATCGAAAATACACGGTTTCGGGGTCGAAGAATTTTGAATAGACGAATTTTTGTCATTGAAAGAAAGTAGCCGCAGTGAATAGTGGTGCTATTTGCAAGGCTATCTGACGCATCAATGGCGAAAATTCGTCATTCAAAATCGAGTTCGGATTATTACTGTTATCCTAGGTATATTTTTCGTTCTTGCATTCGTCGGCGTACAAGGGTACGTCAGAGTGCAAGAACGAAAAAAGCAAGTAAGCACAAGGCTTTCTCAATGATTGCCTTGTGCTTATTTTTTTAATTCTTTTTTGATTTTAATTATGTTTTGCTACTTATCCATATCATACTTGCGGTATAACAGCTTTTTCGACAGTCTGAAACCCACTTGCTTAACAAGTGGGTTTATTTATTAATGATAAGACTTATTTCGGTGTTAACCGCAAAAATCACATTTTGTCGATACGCTTTGTGTTATTCGACCTGGTATTTTTGATTTGCGGGAATTCCGATATGTTTTCGTAGGTCGAGTTATATTTATGTATCTGCACAAGATATAACTTAATTGTTTTTATTGTTCTTTTTTAACATTTTTTCGTATGATTTCATCCATGAAGAAATTGCGTGGTTGCCTTTGTTTTCATATGATTTTACGTAAGAGGCGATGTTTTCTGTAGTGTTTGCGTGGGTGAGAGTTGGAAGCATATATAGATTTGTTCCGAGAGAAGCGTCTATTTGAGACAATGCGCTACCGAAATCGGTGCATATTCCGTTCCAGATAATGACCAGCATTTCACTGTCATCGGGAGCGTCTGCAACCTGTTTGCCAAGCTGCTTTTCATAATATGCGGTTTGAACGGGTGAGCTGAAGAAGGAAAGAATCTCTATTGATTCCACTGACATGTTTTCGTTTCTCATATATGAGGGGAAGGTAATAAATCCATCATAATTGTATGAACGGTATCCAACGTCTTTTTGATTTTCGTCAAACATCGGATAAGGAAGAATGCCGAAATTGATATCGTAATTTAGGTAATTCACGATAGAGGGTGTTGCGACGATAGACATAAGAGTTCTGCCCGAAGTTAACGGTATATCAGTGGTTTCTTCAATTCTGTATTTGAACCATGCGCTGTCGGATTTGGAA
>SVRU01000020.1 GCA_015064665.1 Oscillospiraceae bacterium | reverse complement strand
TGGAGACTATGAATTTCCCACTCCACCCGACGGAAATAGCGGAAATAACGGCAATTCCGACAAAAATCCCGATGAAATTTTAGAGGATTTTTACGAGCCGTTAGGTGAGGATAGCGAACGAAATACTTATGTATTTCCGCTCGGGAAAGAAAATTTCCGCTGAAATTTCAATCAACGAAACAATCGATATCGATAAAGACGGCAATCCGCTGACCTATCTTGATATTATCAGCGTTGAGGACTCGACCTGCGAGGATATTGAATTAAATCTGCACATTCAAAAGCTCAGAGAGCTTGTGGACAAAGTACTTACGGGGCGAGAAAAGGAAATTATAATTTTGCGGTACGGTCTTAAAGGATACGAACCAAAAACGCAAAGAGAGGTTGCAAAGTATTTAAAAATATCCCGCTCATACGTATCAAGAATAGAAAAAAAGGCGCTCGAATCGCTGAGAAAAAGCTTCGGAGAGGATATTCCCGACTTTAATACATAAATTTCCACGGTATAAAAAGGCTCACAGATGATAAAATATATACGGACCGAGTCCACAATATAAAGCCGAGGTTTTTGAAATGATAGTAGATAAAATTGCGCTTATACTCGTTATAGTAGGTGCTTTAAACTGGGGTGCTGTTGGTCTGTTTTCTTTCGATGCTGTCGCATGGATCAACGGTGGTGTTACCACCTTGCTTGCAAGAATAATATATATCGCCGTTGCTCTTGCGGGAATCTGGTGCATCTCGCTTCTTTTCCGCGATAACGAAGAGGTAGTCGAATCACACGCGTAATTCACCTTGCGGGTAAATTACAAAGCCCTATTTAATATTTTCGGCAGAGAAGCAATTCGCCTCTCTGCCGTTTTTCATTCGTTCTTTACAGACGGTCAATATCCTCGAGCTTCATAACCGTGCGGCTGTTCAATATTCCCTTGATAAATTCAAAGTACATTCCGTGATCATACCAACGCTCAAATTCAATTTCGCGCCTTCCGCATTCATCACGCATTTTTTCGCCTAGAGCAATAGCTCCCTCGTCGTCGCCGACGGCTTTAAGACAAAGCGCGTTCGCAAAAAGCTCCGCATATCTTGCGTGGAATTCAAGAAGCCTTACAGATACTGTTCTTACACGGTGATCCGAGTTGTAATGCTCTTTGATAAGCTCTCTGCCCTCTTCTATTATGCCGTAAGCCTTTTTAATGCTTTCCACCTGCGAGGGATCATACCACTCGGAATGGTCTGTTCCTTTATTTTTGTCGCCCGACAGGTAGTCGTGACCGAACGCCTTTCCAAGTCTGTCAAGATAATCGTAGAACTTTCGCCAATCCTCGCCAAAGGCACAGGAGAAGTAATCCTCTGCTATTTCTTCAAATGAAAGGGTGCAGTCGTAAAGGGTACGCGCGTAAGTGTAGAATGCAAGACCCGTCGGGAAGAAGCTTCTCTGCGAGCCGTCTTCGATCACACCGTGAATATTGTTTCTCTCGTAGAATTTTATATCCTTGTTTATTATACCGGAAATAGAAATTCCGCCAACGTCGTAAACCTGATGACGCCAAAAATGATATTCGTACGTAAGATTTGCACCGAGCCAATCCTTAGTCCAATCCTTGAAGTGCCACATTAACTCATCCATGTCTTTTCGTACGGTATTCTTGTTTCTGACATACGGATGAATATACTTAGGATCGTCAAGCTCCTGCATATGAGTAGAATACCTTCTCGTTGAAGGAGCAAAAAGAAGCGCAAATCGCTTGGGATTTTTAAGCCTTTCCTTTTCAGGCGCCCATATCGTTTCAGTGTACGCTATATAAACGATTCTGGTGTTAAGATTTTTCTTCGTGAGCTCCTCGTCTATATCGTTGAGAAGCATAACATAAAAATCAGACGGAATCATCTTCTGACAGTTTTCGCATTCGCAATGATTATTTCTTGCATCGGCAAGCCATACGTGAATATAGTCGGCGTTAGATGCGCGCTCGGCATATTCTGCTACGTATTTTGCTACAAGACGTCTTGCTTGGGGATTGGACATACAAAACTGCGTCCAGTTGGGATATCCCTGTATAAGCTTGCGTTCACCTCTTACTAAAGCAACGTACTGACGTTGCTCGTCGGTTACGGTTGCGTCGTGCGCGCCCGTGAGATCGCGCTCGAGGTTAGTATCGATTCCAAAAGACTGAGCGGTCCAACCGTGACCTATGTCGTGGAACATAAGTCCGCGCTTTGAAAGCTCAGCTTCGCACTGGCGTTTCCACTGAATAACCTGATTATCCGAAATGGGCTCGGGCGCGCGGTTCGTTTCATTGTTTTTATGAGCGTAATAACGTCTGTAATATGCGACGGGATTAAAATACTCCACCATAAATACGTTCATGCCAACCTTGGGAGTGAACTCTATGGCATCAATCATATCCGGCTGATATTCATATCCCTCGTTGCACCAACCGCGGTATCTCGAAGTGGGAGCATGTCGGTATTTTACGGGCTTAATATCCTGCATCGGTATAAACTCACCGTCAACGCCGGGCATAAGCCAGCGGCATCCGTTCTGACGGAGATACTCGTAAACCGCAAGAAGCACGCTTCTCGGGTTATCGCCGGCAATTATACCGCCGTTAGCATCTGTATCTATATAAAGAATATCGTCGAGGTCAGGCTCCTTTGCATCAGAAACGTCAAGACAAAAATCCTGCATTAAACCAAGACGGAAGCCGTCCTTGGCTTCGGGATTATAAAAAATCTCCACGTTGCCACACTCCGGCATCATCATTCTAAGGTATTTGCGAAGCTCCTCTGCGGCATAGTCGGTAGGACTGTTTGAAGATACTTTATTTATCTTATACATACGCTGCTCCTTTGCATTGCAAATTTACATTAATTATAACATTACCGCTAAACATGCGCAAGGTCAATGAGTGCTCTTAAATACCCAAAAATTAACGCTAAAAACATACGGAATCGATCTTAAACGATAACTATCTCGTCCTCTGCCTTTTTTGTAGGATTTTTCTCAATACCGTTCATCTGATAGAACGCCATATACTGATCGTACCAACGCTCAAAGGCAAGCTCGTGCTTACCGCACTCAACTCTCATCTTTCGAAGAAGCTCAGCGGCAGCCTCGTCGTTTCCAACTGCCTTTTCAACGAGCGCATCCGAAAGCATTTCTGCGTAAAGAGCATGGAATTCAAGAAGTCTTACGGAAACCGTTCTTACACGGTAATCCGAATTATAATGCTCTTCTATAAGCTTTCTGCCCTCTTTGGTAATTTCTCTAACCTTTTTCAGCGAAGGAACCTGAGTAGGATCGTACAAGCTGCTGATACCCTTTCCTCTGTTTCTGTCACCCGAAAGGTAGTCGTGACCGAATGCCTTGCCGAGCTTATCAAGATAATCGTAAAATTTCTTCCAATCCTCACCGAAAGCGCAGGAGAAATATTCCTCTGCTATCTCATCGGCAGAAAGCGAGACGTCATAAAGCGTTCTTGCATAAGTGTAGAAGGAAAGACCCGTCGGGAAATAAGAACGCTGTGAGCCATCCTCAATAATACCGTTTATCTTATGGCTCTTATAGAATTTAACATCCTCGTTTACAACCTTTGAAAACGATATGCCGCCGACGTCGCAATACTGTCTTATATAGAAATGATACTCGTAAGCAAGGTTAGCACCGTTCCACTCCTTAGTCCAATTTTCAAAGTTTGCAAAAAGCTCGTCAAAATTGGTGGGGAGGGTGTTCTTATTTCTTACGTAAGGCGTAATCTTTACTTCCTTACCCGAAAGAGCGAGTGGGTGGGAATACTCACGGGATATTGGAGCGAAAAGAAGTGCAAAACGCTTGGGATTCTTAAGCTTTTCAACCTCGGGTGCCCACATCGTTTCGGTGTATGCAATGTAAACTATTCTAGTGTTAAGATTTTTCTTGGTAAGCTCTTCGTCAATTTCGTTAAGAAGGATAACGTACCAATCCGAAGGTGTCTTTTTCTGACATCCCTCGCACTCACAGTGGTTATTCACAAGGTCACCGAGCCATACGTGGATATAGTCGGAATTATTGTGGTTTTCAGCATATTCCGCAACGAATTTCGCAACGGTACGTCTTCCCTCTTCGTTCGACATACAGAACTGAGTCCAGTTCGGAACTCCGCGAAAAAGCTTTCTTTCGCCGTTGATAAGAGGAAGATAGCTCTTCTGCTTTTCGGTAAGGGTTGCATTATTTTCGTCCTCGTTTCCACCGCGCATAGAGGTGTTGATGCCAAATGGCTGACAGGTCCAGCCGTGACCTATATCATGGAACATAAGTCCGCGTTTTGAAAGCTCTGTCTCACACGCTCTCTTCCACTGAAGCATGGTTGCGTCGGATATAGGCTCCGGTGTTCTCGTTTCGTTATTTGTATGGTTATAGTAATGTCTGTAATAGCCGGGTGTGAAAAATTCCATCATAAATACGTTCATACCGACCTTGGGAGTAAACTCTATTGCATCTATCATATCAGACTGATACTCCGCGCCCTCATTACACTGACCTCTGTAACGGCAGGAGGGCTTGTGACGGTATTTTACAGCCTTGATATCCTGCATTGGAATAAACTCACCGTCAACGCCGGGCATAAGCCAACGGCATCCGTTCTGACGGAGGTATTCATATACGGCAAGAAGCACGCTTCTGGGATTATCGCCCGCAATTATTCCGCCCTCTGTATCGGTATCGATATAAAGAATATCGTCGAGGTCGGGCTCTTCGGCATCCGATACGTCAAGTCCGAAATCCTGCATAAGTCCGAGACGGAAGCCGTCCACGGCTTCGGGATTATAAAAAATCTCCACGTTGCCGCACTCGGGCATCATCATTCTGAGATATTTGCGAAGCTCCTCTGCGGCATAGTCAACCGCGCTGTAAGAGGATATTTTGTTAATTTTAAACATATATGTCTCCTTTGATTTTATTTTCTATTCCGTACCGATAGCAGCTCTATCGGAAATTTTGGTTTTCGTTTTGGCTATAAGCTCAATAAAGAAGAAATACAGACCGTGGTCATACCAACGTTCAAATGCAAGCTCATATTTTCCGCACTCTGCCATCATATGCTTCACAAGCTCAATCGCCTTGTCGTCATCCCCCACGGCCTTAGCCATAAGCATGTCGGCAAACATATCTGCGTACATAGCGTGAAATTCCAACAGTCTGACAGATACCGTTCTTACTCTGTGTTCGGAATTATAATGTTCTGCTATAAGTTTTCTTCCTTCTTTTGTTATTTTTCTCACTCTTTCAAGAGAATCCAAATGATTGGGCGCATAATGCTCTGACATCTCTGCCTTGCGGTTTCTCTCACCGGAAACGTAGTCGTGTCCAAACGCGTCGCTAAGCTTTTTCAGATAATCGTAGAATTTTTTCCAATCGGCTCCGAACGCGCAAGACATATAATCCTCCGCTATCTCCTCAAAGGAAAGCGTTGAATCGTAAAGCGTTCTTGCATAAGTATAAAAGCCAAGTCCCGTCGGGAAAAAGCTTCTTTGAGAGCCGTCCTCGATTATACCGTGAACGTTATTATCCTTATAAAATTTTACGTCCTCGTTTATTATGTTTGAAATAGATATACTGCCAACATCATAAATCTGATGACGCCAGAAGTGATACTCATAAGCTATATTAGCACCCTGCCACACGTCCGTCCAATCTCTGAAATGCGCAAAAATCTCATCAGAATTTCTTATGAACGGATTGGTGTTGCGCACGTACGGCGCGACCTTGAAGTTTCTATCCTTTACGTTCACCGACTCGGAATAAAGGCGGGTTATCGGCGCAAACAAAAGCGCAAATCGCTTTGGATTTTTGAGTCTTTGCGTTATCGGCGCCCATATCGTTTCGGTGTATGCGATAAACACAATTCTCGTATCGAGATTTTTAGCACTCAAGGCTTCGTCAATATCATTGAGAAGCATCACGTAGTAATCGGTGGGAATAAGCTTTACACACTCCTCGCACTCGCAATGGTTGTTGAAATCATCGCCGACCCACACGTGAAGATAGTTTGAATTAGTGTAGGTTTCGGCATACTCTGCAACAAAATCGGCAACTATTTTTCTGGCTTTCCAATTAGACATACAAAACTGTGTGTGGTTCGGATATCCGCCAAAGAGCTTACGCTCTCCGTTTATCAATGCAAGATACTGCTTCTGCTCATCGGTAACCTTCGCATCGTTTGCTTTAGCCTCCTCGGGACAGGTGGCAAACATCCCCGAATCGATTCCAAAAGCTTGAGTAGTCCAACCGTGGCCAATATCGTGAAACTGAAGACCGCGCTTCGATATCTCAGCTTCACACTGACGCTTCCATTGAAGCACCTGATTATCGCTTATAGGCTCCGGCGTACGGTTCATCGAGTTGAATTTGTGCTTATAATAACGGCTGTAATATACGACAGGCTTGAAAAACTCCATCATAAATACGTTCATTCCGAGCTTGGGAGTGAATTCGATTGCATCAAGCATATCTGACTGATATTCGTATCCCTCGTTACACTGACCGCGATATCTCATCGAAGGCTTATGACGGTATTTGACGGGTTTAATATCCTGCATCGGTATAAACTCACCGTCAACACCGGGAAACAGCCAACGGCAGCCGTTCTGACGGAGATATTCGTAAACGGCAAGAAGCACGCTTCTGGGGTTATCGCCCGCAATTATTCCTCCCTCGGTATCGGTATCTATATAGAGAATATCATCAAGGTCGGGCTCTTCGGCATCCGACACGTCAAGTCCGAAATCCTGCATAAGTCCAAGACGAAAGCCGTTCTGGGCGTGAGGATTGTAGCAAATCTCAATATTGCCGCATTCGGGCATCATCATTCTAAGGTATTTGCGAAGCTCCTCAGCGGCATAGTCGACCGCGCTAAACGAAGAAATTTTTGAAATCACAAGCATACCAAATACTCCTTGATGTTTTACACTACAATGATACATAATCATTTTAAAAAAGTCAATATGTATATTACCGAAAAAGTTTCGAATTTTACAATAAAAACAACCCGAAGTCCAAGCCTGCGCTCTTAACGAACGGTCGAACCGAAACCTCGGGTATTTTCGATTAAATAGTTTCTATTTGTTCTTGATCGGACAAAACCGTTCTTGCCTTAAACATACGTCCAAGCGCGTAGAAGAACATACATTGGTCATACCAGCGTTCAAATGCAAGCTCGTGCTTTCCAACCTCGTCACGCATTTTCTCAAACAAAACGTCTGCAGCATCATCATTTCCCTTCGCTTTTTCAATAAGCGCATCGGCAAAAAGTTCGGCATAGAGAGCGTGGAGTTCAAGAAGTCTCACAGAAACCGTTCTTACACGAAAATCGGAATTGTAATGCTCGGCAATAAGCTTTCTGCCCTCCTCGGTTATTTTGCGCACCGACTGAAGCTTTTCGACTCTTGAGGGATCATAGAGAATGGATTCCGTTGGGGCATACTGAGCGGATTTTCCGGTCTTGCGGTACAAGTCACCCGAAAGATAATCGTGTCCGAATGTCTCGCCAAGCTTCTCAAGGTAATCATAGAATTTACGCCAATCCTCACCGAACGCACAGGACATATAATCCTCGGCTATCTCATCAAAGGAAAGCGACACGTCGAACAGGGTCCTTGCATAAGTATAGAAGGAAAGCCCCGTCGGGAAAAAGCTTCTTTGCGAACCGTCTTGAATAGTTCCGTTGATATTGTGAGCTTTGTAGAATTTGATATCCTTATTAATAACGTTTGCAAGAGAAATTCCGCCGACGTCGTAAACCTGGTGGCGCCAGAAATGATATTCATATGCAAAATTTGCTCCGTTCCAATCCTTCGTCCAGTTTTTGAAATGCTCGTAAATTTCGTCGAAAGTTTTCGGCAGAACGTTATCGTTTCTCTTGTAAGGCACCACCTTTACAGGAGAGCCGGATATCTCAAGAGAATGAGAATATTCACGGGATATCGGAGCAAAAAGAAGAGCGAACCTGCCTGGATTTTTAAGCTTTTCAACCTTAGGCGCCCAAAGCGTTTCGGTATAGGCTATATAAACGATTCTGGTATTCAGATTCTTTTCGGTAAGCGCCGCGTCTATTTCATTCAGAACCTTGACGTAATAATCGGACGGGAGCATTTTTTTGCATTCTTCGCATTCGCAATGGTTATTTACTCCGTCGGCAAGCCATACGTGAAGATAATCGGAATTAGTATGATTTTCAGCATACTCGGCAACGTATTTTGCTATTTTGCGTCTTGCTTCGGGATTTGACATGCACGCCTGAGTCCAATTAGGACGTCCGTTATAAAGCTTGCGCTCACCGTTTACCAATGCAAGATACGGACGCTCTTCATCGGTTACCGTTGACTCGGCAACATCTGCACTGAGGGCGGTATTGATACCGAAGGATTCCGCAGTCCAGCCGTGTCCGATATCGTGGAACATAAGCCCTCTTTTTGAAAGCTCTGCTTCACACTGACGCTTCCACTGAAGAACCTGATTATCCGAAACAGGCTCGGGAGTACGGTTTGCCTCGTTATAGGAATGCTGATAATAGCCTGCGTAATAGTTTACGGGATTAAAAAATTCCATCATAAACACATTCATACCAACCTTGGGAGTGAACTCTATGGCATCTATCATATCAGACTGGTATTCCGCCCCCTCGTTACACTGACCTCTGTAACGGCAAGAAGGTTTATGGCGGTATTTTACGGATGCAATATCCTGCATGGGAATAAATTCACCGTCAACACCGGGCATAAGCCAACGGCATCCGTTCTGACGGAGATACTCGTATACTGCAAGAAGAACACTTCGCGGGTTATCGCCCGCAATTATTCCGCCCTCTGTATCGGTATCTATGTAAAGGATATCGTCAAGGTCGGGCTCTTCGGCATCGGACACGTCAAGTCCGAAATCCTGCATAAGTCCAAGACGAAAGCCATCCTTGGCTTTGGGATTGTAGCAAATCTCAACGTTGCCGCACTCGGGCATCATCATTCGCAGGTATTTGCGAAGCTCCTCTGCGGCATAGTCAACCGCGCTGCAAGAAGAAATTTTGTTTATAAAATACATAATAAAATCTCCTTAAAAACATCTACTTTAATCATACCTAATTTTTCTTTAAAAGTCAATACGTACTTTATCGAAAATCTTTCGAATTTTCCGTCACGTTTTATATGACGTAAAACTGAAAAACGGCCGAGGCAAAGTAAGATCGCCTCGGACGTTTTTCAATGTTTTAAATATTAAACCGTATCGATTTCATCATGCTCGGAAAGCACGGTTTTAAGTCTGAAATAACGGTCAATCTCAAAGAAGAACATGCCCTGATCATACCAACGCTCAAACGCAAGCTCGTATTTTCCTACCTCATCGCGAAGCTTCACGTAAAGTTCCGTTGCTTTATCATCATTTCCCTGAGCCTTTTCAATTAAGGCATCCGCCAAAAGCTCAGCGTAGAGCGCATGAAATTCGAGCAAACGAACCGATACCGTTCTTACGCGGTAATCCGAATTATAATGCTCTGATATAAGCTTTCTTCCCTCTTCGGTAATCTCTCTTACCGTCTTGAGAGAAGCAACCTTTTCGGGAGCATAAAGAAGTGATTGACCCGGGACACGCGGCTTATCTTTGTTTTTGTTTTCAAAATAACCACCCGAAAGATATTCGTGAGAAAACGCTCTGCCAAGACGGTCAAGATAATCATAGAATTTACGCCAATCCTCACCAAACGCGCAGGAAAAATATTCCTCTGATATTTCCCCGTATGAAAGGCTTGTGTCAAACAGAGTTCGCGCATATGTATAGAATGCAAGCCCCGTAGGGAAAAAGCTTCTCTGTGAGCCGTCCTCAATAGTTCCGTTTATGTTGTGCTCCTTGTAAAATTTGATATCTCCGTTTATTACCTTTGCCAGTGATGTGCCTGAAACGTCGGCAACCTGATGCTTCCAGAAATGGTATTCGTAGGTGAAATTTGCGCCGTTCCAATCTTTTGTCCAGTTCTTGAAATGCTCAAAAATTCCGTCAAATGTCTTGGGCAGCGAGTTTTTGTTTCTGACATACGGGGCCAGCTTCACGGTCTCACCGGTCAGAGAGAGCGACTTATAATACTTTCTTGATATAGGAGCAAAAAGTAGCGCGAAACGGCTCGGATTCTTAAGCTTTTCGACCTCGGGTGCCCAGAATGTTTCGGTATATACGATGTAAACGATTCTCGTATTAAGCTTTTTTGCGGTAAGCTCTTCGTCTATCTCGTTGAGAAGCATTACGTACCAATCCGACGGAATATGCTTCTGACATTCTTCGCATTCACAGTGATTGTTCATTCCGTCACCGAGCCAAACGTGAAGGTAATCGGAATTGGAATGATTTTCTGCATACTCGGCAACGTATTTTGCAATTTCCGATCTTGCGGATTTGTTTGACATACAGAACTGTGTGTGATTGGGCCGTCCGAGATACACTCTGCGACGTCCGTCAACCATTGCCATATAGCTCTTCTGTTTATCCGTCATTAATTTGTCGTACTCATCCTCTTTGTTTGAACCGGCAGACGCACCGAGAGTCGTGCTTATACCAAAGGACTGACAGTTCCAGCCGTGACCGATATCGTGGAACATAAGACCTCTCTTTGAAATTTCAGCCTCGCACTGACGCTTCCACTGAAGAACCTGATTATCTCCTATTGGCTCAGGCGTACGGTTTGTCTGATTATGATTATGATTGTAATAGTTTCTGTAATAGTTTACTGGATTAAAGAATTCAATCATGAATACGTTCATGCCGACCTTGGGTGTGAACTCAATTGCATCAAGCATATCCGACTGATATTCAGCTCCCTCGTTACACTGACCTCTGTAACGGCAAGAAGGTTTATGGCGGTATTTTACGGATGCAATATCCTGCATGGGAATAAATTCACCGTCAACGCCGGGCATAAGCCAACGGCATCCGTTCTGACGGAGATACTCGTATACTGCAAGAAGAACACTTCGCGGGTTATCGCCCGCAATTATTCCGCCCTCTGTATCGGTATCTATGTAAAGGATATCGTCAAGGTCGGGTTCTTCGGCATCTGATACGTCAAGTCCGAAGTCCTGCATAAGTCCAAGGCGGAAGCCGTCCACAGCTTTGGGATTGTAATATACTTCCACATTGCCGCATTCCGGCATCATCATTCGGAGATATTTGCGAAGCTCCTCTGCGGCATAATCAACCGCGCTATATGACGAAATTTTGTTAATTACAAACATATTCTGCTCCATTTTATTTTTCTAAAATTTACTATTTACTATACAATAAGTATCGGCTCATCAGACGGAGTTCTTTCCTGCATACGCTTTGCCCACGTAGCAAAGACAAGGTCGTGGTCATACCAACGCTCAAATGCAAGCTCACATTTTCCGATTTCAGCTTTTACCTCACGCATGAGTTCATCCGCTCTGTCATGCTCTCCAAGCGCCTTTGCAAGAAGAGGCTTTGTCATAAGGCGGGAATACTTAAGGTGAGCCTCAAGCAATCTCACCGATACCGTTCTTACACGATAATCCGAATTATAGTGAGCCTTTATGAGTTCTTCTCCAACACCAAGAATCTTCTCTGCTCTTTCAATGTTTGCGGCATAATCGGGATAATAGCAGAAGGAGAATTTATTTCCGTTTGCGTTCTTCTCACCTGCAAGATACTTAAAATCAAACGCTTCACCGAGTAATTCAAGATAACCGTAGAATTTACGCCAATCCTCACCGAATGCGCATGAAAAATATTCTTCCGCAATCTCATCAAAGGAAAGCGATGAATCATAGAGCGTTCTTGCGTAGGTATAGAACGCAAGACCTGTTGGGAAAAAGCTTCTCTGCGAGCCGTCCTCTATTACGCCGTGAATGTTCTTTTTGCAATATTCCTTGATATCCTCGTTAATCACCTTTGAGATAGCAATTCCGCCGAAATCATAGTACTGTGCGCGCCAGAAATGATATTCATACGAGATATTTGCACCCGTCCAACCGCGGCGCCATTCCTCAAGCATTGCAAAAAGCTCCTCGGGCTTTTTGGGCATTACGTTTTTATTTAAAGAATACTCGGTTAATTCCACCTCACCCGAGCCGATATCAGAAAGCGAGGAAGCATATTTTCTTGATATAGGTGCAAAAAGAAGCGCAAACCTCTTTGGATTTTTAAGTTTTTCTTCCTTGGGTGCCCAAAGCGTATTTGTATACGCAATATATACTATTCTCGTGTCAAGATTTTTTGCGGTTAGTCTTTCGTCTATTTCGTTAAGCAACATCACGTACCAGTCGGACACCGTCTTTTTTCCGCAGTTTTCACACTCGCACGTATTATTCATTCCGTCTGCAAGCCATACGTGAAGATAGTCTGAATTTGTATGCTCTTTTGCGTAATTTGCAATATACTCGGCAACTATCGATCTTGCCTTGGGGTTAGACATGCAAAACTGAGTGTGGTTGGGGTAACCGAGCCAAAGCTTACGTTCACCGTTGACCTCTGCTATATACTGCCGTTGCTCGTCGGTCACGATAGACTCATTATATTCTGCGGTATCACGTCCAAGGTCTGTATTAACTCCAAACGGTTGCATAGTCCAACCGTGGCCTATATCATGGAACATAAGGCCCCTTTTGGAAATCTCTGCCTCACATGCCCTTTTCCACTGCAAAATCTGATTATCGGAGACAGGCTCGGGGGGGCGGTTTGCCTTGTTATGCTCATGCCCGTAATAACGTCTGTAATATACTACGGGTTTAAAAAACTCCATCATAAATACGTTCATTCCCACCTTGGGAACAAATTCAATCGCATCATACATATCTGACTGATACTCAGAGCCCTCGTTACACCAGCCGCGATAGCGGGAGGTAGGCTTATGACGGTATTTAACAGCCTTGATATCCTGCATCGGTATAAACTCACCGTCGACACCCGGCATAAGCCAGCGGCATCCGTTCTGACGGAGATACTCATAAACGGCAAGAAGCACGCTTCGGGGATTATCGCCCGCAATTATACCCCCCTCTGTATCGGTATTGATATAAAGAATATCGTCAAGGTCGGGTTCTTCGGCATCGGATACATCAAGTCCGAAGTCCTGCATAAGTCCAAGACGGAAGCCGTCCTTGGCATCGGGATTATAGGAAATCTCCACATTGCCGCATTCGGGCATCATCATTCTGAGATATTTGCGAAGCTCTTCCGCGGCATAGTCAATCGCACCGTAGGACGAAATTTTATTTATAGTAAACATAACTCTCCTCATAAATCAAGTTTATTTGATTATTTGTATTGTTTAGATTCGGAAAAGTGTTTGCTGCTGTTGGGCTCGCTTTACCCTATTGACATAAAAATACGAGCCGAAAAACATATGATGATCGTAATACGTCTGTATCTCTGCCTCGCGCTTTCCAAACTCCACTCTTGCCTTATCGTAAAGCTCGGATCCCTTTTCGTCATCACCGTTTGCCTTTGCAAGCATCCAATCCGAGATAAGATCACAAAAATCAGCATGATGCTCGAGAAGTCTGACGGCAAAGGTTACTGAACGGTAATCGGAGTCATAACACTCTCGCATCAGTTCTCTTCCTTCTTTTGTGATTTCTCTGATTTTTGCTATCTTGTCAACCTGCTCTGGAACGCAATAGAGAGCATCTCTCTTTTTTGCCATATCCCATGAGAAATAGTCAAATGGCAACGCGTCGTTTATCTTCAAAAGATAATCGTAAAATTTTCGCCAATCCTCACCGTAAGCGTAGCTGAAATAATCCTCAAGAATTTCTTCATAGCTAAGCGAAGTGTCAAAAAGAGTTCTTGCGTAGGTATAAACTGCAAATCCGTTCGGGAAAAAACTTCTCTGTGAGCCGTCCTCGATAACTCCGTTTACACCGCGTTCCTTGTAAATTTTAACGTCCTCGTGAGCGCGCCTTGCAATTTCGAGGCCGGATATATCGTACGTCTGATGACGCCAGAAATGATACTCATAGGCTACACACGCCCCCTGCCACATTTTCTTCCATTCCTTGAGATATTCAAAGCTCCAAGCAAGATTGTTAGGATAGGAGTTTTGATTTCTTACGTATTTCAGCGGCTTCTCGGGCTCGCCCGCAGGCAGAGATACCGCATAGCTTCTGTGAATGGGAGCGAAAAGCATCGTAAATCTGTTCGGATTCTTGATTTTTTCCTCAAGCGGCGCAAATATGGTATCGCAATAAGCGATAAAGACAATTCTTGTGTCAAGCTTCTTTTCGGTAAGCTTCTCATCAATCATATTGAGAAGAATAGTATACCAATCCGACGGCGTTTTTTTCTGACACTCCTCACACTCGCAATGATTACCCTTGCTGTCGGCAAGCCATACGTGAAGATAATCGGAGTTTGAATGATTATATGCATAATCAACTACAAAATCCGAAACCATCTTTTGAGCTTTTGGATTCGACATACAGAACTGAGTCATATACGGTGCATTGTTAAAGAGCTTACGTTCACCGTTTATCATAGCCATAAACTGACGGTTTTCGTCGTTGACAAGCTTTTCAAAATCACCTGACTCGGCAATATCCTCCATACCAAACGGAGATGCCGCAAAACCGTGGCCGATATCGTGGAACTGCAAGCCTCTCTTTTCAATCTCGGATTCACACTGACGCTTCCACTGAACGATCTGTCTGTCAGATACGGGCTCAGGTTTTCTGTTTTCCTCATTGTAGGTATGGCGGTAATAGGAACGGTAATAGCTCGGAACGACGAATTCCATCATAAATACGTTCATTCCCACCTTGGGCGCAAACTCTATTGCTTCAATCATGTCAGATTGAAACTCCGCGCCTTCGTTGCACTGCCCTCTGTAACGGCATGACGGCTTAAATCTGTATTTTACGGGAACGATATCTTTTGTAGGAATGTATTCGCCGTCAACACCCGGCATAAGCCAACGGCATCCGTTCTGTCTGAAAAATTCATATACTGCAAGGAGGATGCTTCTGGGATTATCGCCCGCTATTATTCCACCGTCGGTATCGGTATCTATGTAAAGGATATCGTCGAGCTCAGGCTCTTCGGCATCCGACACGTCGAGTCCGAAATCCTGCATAAGTCCAAGTCTGAAACCGTCCTTGGCATAAGGCTCGTATTTTATCTCTACCTTACCGCATTCGGGCATCATCATTCTGAGGTATTTGCGAAGCTCCTCGGCTGCATAATCAACCACGCTGTAAGACGAAATTTTGTTAATTACAAACACAAATATCCTCTCCTTTTGATAGATAAAATCAGTACATTACGTCGTCGAGCACGTTGGTTCTGGTCTTGAATATTCTGTCAAGCGCGTAGAAAATAAGTCCTTGGTCGTACCAACGCTCAAATTGAAGCTCATATTTACCAACCTCATCGCGAAACTTGACGTAAAGCTCATCAGCCGCCTCATCGTTTCCTTTGGCTTTTTCTGCAAGAGCTTCCGCGAGAAGCTCTATATAGCGCGCATGGAATTCAAGAAGTCTTACCGAAACCGTTCTTACGCGGAAATCAGAATTGTAATGTGATGCAATAAGCTCTCGTCCTTCTGTTAATATCTCTTTTATAAGCGGCAATTTTTCAGCATATTCGGGTAAATAATACAGCGAGCGTCTTTTATCGGCAGAGTTCTTTCCTGCAATAAAACGAGTATCGAGAGCATCGCCAAGTTTTCTGAGATAGTTATAGAACAATTTCCAATCCTCGCCAAAGGCAGAAGAAAAATATTCTTCGGCAATTTCATCCATATTCAACGACGAATCGTACAGCGTACGCGCATAGGTATAAAATGCAAGACCCGTCGGGAAGAACGAGCGCTGGGAGCCGTCCTGAATAACTCCGCTTATATCAATTTCTCCATAATGTTTGATATCACTGTTGATCATCTCTGAATGACGGATTCCGCATGGCTCATAATACTGATGACGCCAGAAATGATACTCGTAGCTTATGCTTGAGCCACGCCACGTCTTACGCCAATTGTCAAGATGACAAAGAATCTGTCCGACCGAATCGGGATGGCCGTTTTTATTAAGAGCAAAAGCGGGAGTATCTTCCTTCACTGCTCCGTCAAGATTATCGGTATAAGAGCGCGCAATGGGAGCAAAAAGAAGAGTGAATCTCTCCTGATTTAAAATCTCCTCTTTTTCGGGTGCCCAAAGTGAATCCCCGTAAATAATAAACACAATACGCGTATCAAGCTTGCGCGCTGAAAGCTCGCGGTCAAGCTCGTTTATCATAACAACGTACCAATCAGACGGCGTTTTCTTTACACAGTTTTCGCACTCGCAATGGTTATTGAATCCATCACCGAGCCATACGTGAAGATAATCAACGTTAGTATGCTTTCCTGCATAATCAGCAACAAAATTTACAACCGTACGTCTGTTATCCGCACTCGACATACAGAACTGGGTGAAATTGGGAGTCTGACCCCAAAGCTTTTGCTCACCGTTTACTACCGCGAGAACACTTCTCTGCTCGGGTGTAAGCTTGGAGTCGTTATCTCCGTCAGAGGCTCTTACAGAGGAATCAATACCGAATGCCTGCGTTCCCCAGCCGTGTCCGATATCGTGAAACTGAAGCCCTCTCATTGAAAGCTCTGCTTCACACGCGCACTTCCACTGAAGAATAGTAGCGGGAGTTACGGGCTCGGGCGGACGGTTTGCTTGATTATGCTCGTGGTTATAATAACGTCTGTAATAAGAGGTTGGAATAAAGAATTCCATCATAAAGACGTTCATTCCAACCTTCGGCAAAAATTCGATAAAGTCAACCATATCGGATTGAAATTCTGAACCCTCGTTGCACATACCGCGATAGCGCGAGGTAGGCTTAAATCTGTACTTTACGGGAACAATATTCTGCATTGGAATAAATTCACCGTCAACACCGGGCATGAGCCAGCGGCATCCATTCTGACGAAGATATTCATAAACAGCAAGAAGAACGCTGCGAGGGTTATCACCTGCAATTATTCCGCCCTTACTGTCGGTATCTATGTATAGAATATCGTCAAGCACAGTATCCTCTGCGTCGGACACGTCAAGTCCAAAATCCTGCATTAAGCCAAGACGGAATCCATCCTTAGCATTTGGATCATAGTTGATTTCAATATTGCCGCACTCCGGCATCATCATTCGAAGATACTTACGAAGTTCCTCTGCGGCATAATCGACCGCGCTGTAAGACGAGATTTTATTTACGGCATACACGGTAGTTCGCTCCTTTTTTTATATATTTTAACTATATTGTAATTGATAACTGCAATAAAGTCAAGGAATTATTTTACTTTTTACATACCGTTTTTGAACTTTTTTAAGAATACTCGAAAATAGCCTAACTCATAACTAAAAAAAGGACGCACCGAGGTGCGTCCCGAAAACCGTAATAAATTACATTGTAACGAGGAAGAAACGAAGTGTGAAGAGAACCGCGATAGCAGTTACAACTATATCCTTCTTCGTATACTTACCTGTTGCGGCAGCAATGATAGTGTAAGCAATTGCGCCTATTGCAATACCGTTCGAAATCGAGTACGTAAGAGGCATCATTATAAGTGCAAGGAATGCGGGAACTGCCGCCGTAATGTCGCTCATATCAACCTTAGCAAAGTTCTTAAGCATAAGAACGCCAACGTAGATAAGCGCGGGAGCCGTTGCACAGGAAGGAACGATTGCAGCTACGGGAGTAAGGAACAAGCAAATGAAGAAGCAGAATGCGGTTACAACAGATGTAAGACCGGTTCTTCCGCCTGCTGCAACGCCTGCCGCAGACTCAACGAAGGTTGTACAAGTAGAGGTTCCGAGAAATGCACCGGAAACGGTAGCGATAGAGTCGGAAGCCATCGACTCGTTGATGTTGATGGGGTCGCCGTTTTCGTCAAGCATATCAGCCTGAGATGCGGTTCCGTAAAGGGTTCCGATGGTGTCAAACATATCAACAAGAGTAAACGTAATCGTAAGAACGATTGCATTAACTACTGCTGCAACACCGCCTGCAAATACGCTGAAGCCCTTGAACGCACCGAGGAAGCCGAACTCACCGAAATCCTTGAAGGACTGACCAATCTTACCAAGGTCAAACTCGGGAAGCTGCCAAGTGGTGAGGTAGTAAAGAACGGTAACAGCACCGATCGTAATAATAACGGAGCCCTTAACGTTTTTCTTCTCAAGAACACCTATTGCGAAAAGACCGAGAAGTGCAAGCACTACGGGAGCAATTGCGCACCAAGCGTCAAAGAAGGATTTATCTGCTACTGCACCGTGGAAATCAAAGAACTGTACGAAGGTGTACATATTATCCTGGATGATTCCTACGTTCTTAAAGCCGATGAATGCAATGAAAAGACCGATACCTGCAGGAATTGCCTTTTTAAGACAATCGGGCAAAGCCTTTGCTATATACTGTCTTGCACCGGTAATAGAAAGAATGAGGAACAGAACACCTGAAAGAAGGATTATACAAAGACCCTCACGGTATCCCTCCATCGGATTTGTCATAGAAGGAAGAATGAACGCAACGAAGAAGAACGAGTTAAGACCCATTCCGCACGCCTGCGCAAACGGCATTTTTGCATAAAATGCATAAAGCAACGTTCCAACTACGGCAACGAGTATCGAAGCAACGTAAACCGCATTCCAGATAGAATCGAAAGCACCGCCAAAGGTGAAGCCAACTACCTGATTGGGATTCGTAACAACGATGTAAGCCATTGCGAAGAAGGTCGTAAGACCTGCAACGATCTCTGTTTTTACAGAAGAACCGCGCTCGCTGATTTTGAAAAACTTGTCAAGTTTTGCGAGAAATGACTGCATTGTTTTTATCTCCTTATTAATTTTTTGAATCCGATTTTTGTTTAGTACATAAATCATAATTCTATTTTATTTTATAGGAAATCACTGACTAAAGCAATTCGCATTTGTTACAAAAAAATGGACAAATTATTAGCAAATTTGACATTTTGTTTAAAAACTTGTTTATTTATGTCAATAAATCGCACCGGGCATAAACTAATAGCGAAGCCGGAAATTAAATTCCTTAAAATTCCTGTTTAAAAACAAGGTAAGTTAGGCAAAAATAAGAGTAGTAACAGAAAAGGAGAAGAAAGAAATTTCTGTGGGAATTTGAAATGAACATACGACGCGGTGATATTTACTATGCAGACCTCAGCCCTGTCGTAGGCAGTGAGCAAGGCGGACTGCGCCCCGTACTTATAGTACAGAATGACGTTGGAAACAGACACAGCCCTACGGTAATAGCAGCGGCAATTACGTCAAAAATGGGAAAAACAAAGCTCCCGACTCATATAGACATTCCCGGAATCGAGGCAGGTCTTGCCAAAGACAGCGTAATACTGCTTGAGCAGATAAGGACTCTTGACAAGAAAAGGCTGAAGGAAAAGATGGGACATCTCGATGAGGGAACTATGACACACGTAAACAACGCAATACAGGTCAGCTTTGGACTCAGAGAGGGCGGATTGGACTAATCTCCAATCCCCTTTTTATTTTCACCAAACAGAATAAACGGGCAAGCAGTTTCATATTATTTAGTAAGATAACGAAAAAGAGAGGCAAAGAAAAATATGAACCACTATGTGCCCGAGGGAAATTTAATCTCCACCTATGAAAATCATGAATACGTTTCAACCTATAAGGGCCTTGAAAAAGCCTTGGAAAAGCAGATTATACTGGAAGCGCCGGCGGTTCTCTGCGATCATAATTTTAACCTGCACATTTCGCTTGCAGCGGGAATACGCGGTATCATTCCGAGAGAGGAAGCCGTATATTCACCTAAAGAAGAAGTAAAGGACATTGCAATTCTTACAAGAGTAGGAAAACCCATATGCTTCATGGTAACCGGTTTTGAAAAAGACGTATCGGGTGAACCAATTGCAATACTGTCAAGAAAACGCGCCCAGCGAGAATGCATGGTAAATTATATAGAAGCCCTCGAGCCGGGTGATATTATACCGACTAAAATTACGCACCTTGAAAATTTCGGTGCTTTTGTTGATATTGGGTGCGGTATCATTTCCCTGCTCTCTATTGACTCAATATCGGTTTCAAGAATCTCTCACCCTTCGGCAAGATTATCGGTTGGCGACTCACTTTATACTGTTGTGAAAAACATAGATAATTTCGGGCGAATATACGTTTCTGAACGAGAGCTGCTTGGAAGCTGGGAGCAAAACGCATCGCTTTTCAATGAAGGGCAGACGGTGCGAGGAATTGTGCGAAGTGTTGAAAGCTACGGAATATTCATAGAGCTGAAACCCAATCTCGCCGGTCTTGCAGAATACAAAGACGGTGTTTATCCCGGACAAACGGCAGCAGTTTACATAAAAAGCATAATACCGGAAAAGATGAAGATCAAGCTCATAATCATTGACTCACACGATGCGCCGATATATTCCGAGCCCCTTGAATATTTTATCGACACAGCAACGGTCACTCATATTGATTCCTGGGTTTACTCTCCGCCAAGCTGTAAAAAAGTGATTGAAAGCATTTTTTGATTCTCTTGTTGATTTTTCTTTCGTACTGTGATAAAATTATTTCTTGAGAGGTGATTTATTATGGTACATATAGGAAACGATTGGGACGAAATTCTTGCGGGCGAATTCAAAAAGGAATATTACCTTAATCTTCGTGAATTTTTAAAAAGCGAATATTTTTCGAGAAAAATATATCCGCCTATGAATGATATTTTCAACGCACTGAAATACACTTCCCGCGAAAACACGAGAGCCGTTATACTCGGTCAGGACCCGTATCACGGTTACGGTCAGGCTCACGGACTCTGCTTTTCCGTAAAGGAAGGAACTCCCCATCCCCCTTCTCTTCAGAATATTTTCAAGGAGCTCAAAACCGAATACGGAATAGAGCCGCCGAAAAGCGGCGAGCTTGTAGGTTGGGCAAAGCAAGGCGTTTTACTTTTAAACACAACTCTCACGGTACGCGAAGCATCACCCCAAAGCCACAAGGGCAAGGGCTGGGAAATACTGACCGACAGGATAATATCCGAGATAGATAAAAAGGATTCTCCGACGGTATTTATGCTGTGGGGCGGAAACGCCAGAGCAAAAAAATCGCTTATCAAAAACAAAAAGCATCTCATTCTTGAGTGCGCGCACCCAAGTCCTCTTTCTGCATGGAACGGATTTTTCGGATGCAATCACTTTGTGTTGGCGAATAAATTTCTGCGCGAACACGGAGAAAATGAAATAAACTGGTCGAGAATAAACGAATAATAAAAGCGGAAGATTGTCTTTTTGTCGGCAATCTTCCGCTTTTATTATACAATTTTACCTATTAAAAAATATCCGAGAACTATCGCACCGAGTATAATTCGGTAGACACCGAACGGCGAAAAGCTGTGTCTTTTCACAAAATCCATAAGGAATTTGATAGATGCAACCGACACTACGAATGAAACAACCATCGCTACGCCAAGCAGAAGAAGTTCAAAGCCGGACACAGTAAATCCGTCGATGACGAATTTCGCGACCTTAAGAAGCGATGCTCCGAGCATTACGGGAATAGCCATAAAGAATGAAAATTCCGCGCTGGCAACACGCGATACCCCCGTAAGCATACCGCCGAGAATGGTAGAGCCCGAGCGCGACGTGCCCGGAATAAGGGCGAGCATTTGAAAAGAACCGATAATAAGAGCGTCCTTATACGAAAGTGAATGAACGTCGTTAATTCGGTATTCCTTTCCTTTATTGCACTTTTCGACGACTAAAAAAAGTATACCGTAAACAACAAGAGCAACAGAGACGACGACGTAATTATAGAAATGCTTATCAAAAAAATCGTCAAGCAAAAATCCAAGCACAGCGGCAGGTATAACGCCAACAATTACCTTGAACCAAAGAGTCCAGGTCATGCGGCGCTCTTGCTCGCTTTTTTTCTTGGAAAAAGGATTTAATTTATTCCAAAAAAGAACCGGCACTGCGGCTATTGCGCCAAGCTGTATAACAACGAAAAACAACTCCTTAAATTCATCGGAAAGATTGAGCTTAATAAACTCATCAACGAGTATCATATGACCCGTCGAGCTTATCGGAAGCCACTCGGTTATGCCTTCGACAATGCCGATAAATATGGCTTTTAAAATTTCAAAAAATTTCACAGTCTACCCCCTCAAACGAATTATATCACCCGTTTTTACAGAAAAAGGAATTTTGAGATAGAAGCGCATATACGGGTGGTTAGATGATTCTATCGGATTGTGTTCCAGGTCATAAAGAGCCTCGCAAACAAAGGGAGTTCCGATTCTGCCCGGAGTTAAAAGTTCTATTTCGTTATTTAAAGACATTTTATTGCGTTGCTCAACGAGAGCCTCCCCCGTTGATTCATTATATGAAATAACGACGCCGAGATATGCTTTTTCTTTCATATATCCGTTGCTCTTTGCAAGGTTTGCATCAGTGCGCGAATCCGAAAAATAATACCCCGTTGCATACTCTCTGTGCGTTACCGATTCAAGCTCGCGATACCACATGGGGTCATATTTATACTCGCCCGAAAAATATGAATCAAGAGCCATTTTATAGGTGTTCGTTACAACGGCAGTATAGTATGCCGACTTCATTCTTCCCTCAATTTTAAAGGAATCTATTCCTGCTCGAACAAGCTCCGGTATATGCTCTATCATACAGGTATCGCGGCTTGCCATTATGAATGTTTCACCGTTTACCTCTTCAACCGGCATTACGCATTCGGGGCGCTTCTCTTCTTCGATTTCATAACCCCGTATGGTATAATTCCAACGGCACGGCTGAGCGCACATTCCGCGGTTTGCGTCTCTGTCAACCATATGACCCGATAGCAAGCATCTGCCGCTATATGAGATACACATCGAGCCGTGAATAAAGCATTCGAGCTCTAAATCCTCGGGTATATTCGCCTTTATCGCTTTAATCTCCTCAAGCGTAAGCTCTCTTGCAAGAACAACGCGCTTAGCTCCGAGAGAATACCAAGCCAAGCAATCCGCACTGCTTACCGAATTAGCCTGAGTTGATATGTGAATATCGATGTCTGGAAGCATTTCCTTTGCGAGCATAAGCACGCCTACGTCGGCAATTATGAGAGCATCGGGTTTAATTGTTTTAAGCTCGGAAAAGTACGTCTTCAAAAGCTCGTATTCATTTTCTCTCGGCATTGTATTTACGGTGAGATATACTTTAACGCTGCGCTCGTGTGCATAGCTTACCGCACTACGAAGCTCTTCGACAGAAAAGTTATCCGCGGCAGCTCTCATTCCGAAGATCTGCCCCGAAAGATATACCGCGTCTGCGCCATAAAGAATTGCCGCCCGCATTTTTTCAAAATTTCCCGCAGGGGATAATATTTCCGGTCGTTTCATAGTTCAATCCTATCAGTTTGATATTTATATTTTAGCACATTTTGTTTTTTTATTCAATAGGAACCGCAATTAAATTCAGTTCCCATGCCGGCACGGAATAAAGACGGCGCACGTAAAACCTGTATCCCGAAAGCTTCTGCCGCAGAAAATCGGGCAAAAAGAAGCTGTCTCGGCTTCTGTGATAAAGTGAAACAAGGAGCACGGGTCTTGATTTTGATATTGTATTGAGCGAACCGAGAAGTGCCTCGTATTCAGCCCCCTCCACATCGTATTTTATATAATCGGCATCGGTGACGCCGAGACTGTCAACGGTTATAAGGCTGCTTACAGCCTCGGAATGCCGGTGAGATGCGGTTGAGGATACCGATGAATTTCTGTTTCCGCTTCCCATAAAAATACCGTCACGGCACTCATTCCAAACCGCCGCATTTATGGGAATTACCGTAGTTTCGGAGTCGTCGGCAAACTTCGTCAGCTTTTTATAATTTCTTACGTCGGGTTCAATTGCATATATTTTTTCGAGATTCGGAAAATAGAACATTGCCTCGCGTGCAGTATCACCGTTATATGCGCCCGCATCAATCACGGTTTTAATTCTGTCGCACGGAAGACGTGAATACATCTCATCCCTCTCCGAATAGCCGCCGAGAAGATATTCCATTTTCCCCGTCAGTCTGTAATTGAGACATGCGGCAAATATATTTTTTGACGTATCGTCTGCAAGCATTTCATAAACACCGCAAATCTCTTCATAGTATCTGTTATAAAACTCGCGGTCAAAATATTCAATCTCGTCAGACACGGGCATATCGGGTATATACATATCATATAGGGAATCTATTTCGGCAAGCATTTCTATCACTTCTCTTCTGTTCGACGCAAAGGAAAGAACTATAACAAAATCCGAATATTCAGCCTTAATATCGGAAAAGGACTTGACCTTATATCCGCGAAAGCTGTGGCCGCGTACGAATCCATCGGATGCAAACACCTCGGCAACCTTGATCCCGTAGCTTTCAAATCTTCTGAAAAGCTTGTCTGCGCCGTTGCCCATTCCGTAAACCACGATTGGACGCGCCTCTTTTGCAAGCATGTCCCAAACGTCTGCTTTGCATGGATATTCCGGCATAGTGTACTTTTTAGAAATCATTTTTTCTCCTTTTCACATTGACTTTAACCTAAGTTTGTAGTATACTTATTGTGTAAAATTATTTGGAGGCAAAACATTGGATTTAAAGCAATATCTTGATGAACTTGAATACCTTGTAAACATTGATAGCTGCTCTGACGACCCCGAAGGTCTTAACGCTGTGGCTGAATTCTTTTCAGACCGTTTTCGCAATATGAATTGGATCGTAGAAACGCATAGCTTTGCTCCCAAATCGGGAACCTGTGTTATCTGTAAAAACCGAGAAGCTGAGCATTACGACCTTATGATGATAGGACATCTCGACACCGTATTTCAAAAAGGAACCTGTGCTGAACGCCCGTTCAGAATCGAGGGAAATTTAGCATACGGTCCGGGAGTTTCGGATATGAAGCACGGTTCACTTCTTATCTATCATATACTCAAAACTCTGCCTCGGCAGATAAACGACAAACTGAATATAGTAGCTGTTTTCAATCCCGATGAGGAGATTGGAAGTATATATTCAAAAACAGTCTACGAAAAATACGCAAAGATGACCGACTGCGCCTACGTATACGAAGCAAGCGCAACGAACGGCGCGCGCTGCACCGAGAGAAAAGGCGCAATAGGAATCACGGTTGATTTCGTCGGAAAAGCGGGTCACTGCGGATATGTATTTTCAAACGGCGCAAAAAGCGCGATAAGCGAAATGGCGCGCTGGATTGTGGGACTTGATTCACTTCAAAACGAAGAACTAAACACCACCGTCAACGTCGGCGTCGCCAAAGGCGGAACAAAGACAAACGTAGTTGCCGACAGCGCAACGCTCAGTGCAAGCATAAGATTCATTCACCCAAGCGAAATGACCCGTGCCGAAGAGAAAATCAAGGAGCTTACCGATAAAGCTGAAGAAAACGGCATCGGTGTAATCATACGCTCGAAAGCGGTAAAAGCACCGCTTGTTATAAGTGAAAAAACAAAAAAATATTTATCTCACGTCTCTGACATAACGCGGGCAAACGGCATGGATTACGAATTTAAATTACGCGGCGGCTTATCCGATGCGAATATTATTGCACAGTACGGCGCCGTTTGCATCGACGGAATGGGACCCGCGGGAGCAAAAGGTCACGAGCCTAACGAATATATGATGATAGATAGCGTAATTCCGGCATACGATTACTCAAATTTGCTTATAAAAGATCTTGCAGACAACAAAATTTGAAAAGAGGATATAAAAAATGGATTGCTTATTTTGTTCAATAATCAAGGGAGATATTCCCTCAACTAAAATTTACGAGGATGATGACTGCTATGCTTTTGCAGATATAAATCCTCAGGCCCCCGTGCACTGCCTTATCGTGCCCAAGGTTCACGTATCGTCAGCGGATATGATAACCGATGAAAATTCCGAGCTTATCGCTCATATATTCACGGTTATTCCGAAGGTTGCAGCATCCTGCGGTCTGAAAAACGGATACAGAGTGATAACGAACGTCGGCGAGGACGGATGCCAATCGGTAAAGCATCTTCATTTCCATCTCGTAGGCGGAAAAAAGCTCTCAGAAAACATGGCGTAATAAAGATTAAAGGCAGTGCGAGAGGCACTGCCTTTTTGAGAAGAAATTACCGAAATTACTGAACCTTCTCTTTAACCTTAGCCGCTTTGCCGACTCTTGAACGAAGATAATAGAGCTTCGCGCGGCGAACCTTCGCCTCACGGAATACTACGATCTTGTCAACGTTGGGAGAGTGAATCGGGAAGGTCTTCTCAACGCCTACGCCGTAAGAAACACGTCTTACGGTAAAGGTCTCGGAGATTCCGCCGCCATGCTTAGCAATAACGGTTCCCTCGAACATCTGAATTCTTTCCTTTTCTCCCTCGGTGATACGGATATAAACCTTTACACCGTCACCAATGCCAAACTGAGGAACCTCAGTTTTGAGCTGCTCACTTACAAAAGCCTGAATCTTTTCCATTTTAGGCCCTCCTTAAACTGCGAACATTCATGCGGAGCTATGCAGAGGACTGTTCTGAATTAAAGCTGTTAAACTCACACAAGGCGCAAAAAACCGCAGTGAGCTTCGCACAGACACAATTATAATATCATACTGCACAAAAAAAATCAATAGGTTTTGTGTTTTTTTTTAGTTTTTTTGTTTTTTGGTCAAAACTGTGAGAAAAATCCCGATAAACTTCTAAATTTTGTGATTAAATTTATTGTAATTTTATTTAAAATATGTTAGAATAGTATAAGCGATTTTGTGCCCAGCCGAAAGAGTGAATAAAAACGAAAGGAACAAAAAGTTGAACGAAAACGAAAAGCTTGAAATTTCTGACGGTGAAAATGATGTTCTTACCGATGAAGGAAACGAAAATATATCAAGCGGACGAGAAAACGCTCAAAACGACATAAACGTCCGCACAGAAATTGACAAATCCGAAACCAAGCCCAAGAAACCGAGAGCGCCACGCAAAAAGACCGTAAAAACCAAAGTTCCCGACGGCAGCACAGACAGCCTCAAAAAAACCGAGGAACCAACGAAAGCTACGCAGGTGGAATCCGAAGCAGAAAAAGAAAGCGCAAATGAACCGGAAAGAAGCGACGCCGAAGAAATTACGGCACCAAGTGAAGAATCCAATTCTGCAGACTTATCGGAGCCGTCTCGGGAAGAGCTTGAAAATCAGATTTCCATTCCCCTGTTCTCTATTTCCGCGAAAAACTTTGAGATTTCACTGGAAAACGACGAAGGCGAAACGGTTATTAAAGAAGAGCCGGCAGTTGACTCAGGGGATTTTGACGGAATAATTCCGCCCGATCAGCTTTTTGCTTACAAAACGTTCGAGGCGGTCCGCGTCGACACTGCGGATACCGACGATGAAACCGAAGAAGTTCTTAATGAAATAACCACCGTCTGCTCCTCCGATGAAAATATAGACGACGACGGGCAGTACACGATAGCCGACCTCGACTTGCAAAGTGATATTTCGGATAAAACCTACACCGATGAGGAGATGCCGAAATACGACCCCAAAAAGCCGCGTCGGATCGACGGAAGATTTGACTTTGTTGAATTATTCGTTTTTACGCTGCTCGCGGTAATGATAATTACGACCTTCTTTTTCAGACATTCAATTGTTGAAGGCTCATCAATGGAAAACACGCTGCACAGTGGCGAGCATCTTATAATATCCGACTTTTTCTATACCCCGAAAAGAGGCGATATCATCGTATGCGAGGATTATACGACCGAAATCCGCAATCCTATCGTAAAAAGAGTTATCGCAATAGAAGGTGACAGAGTTACGGTATCACCAACGGGTGCGGTTACCATCAACGGCGAACCACTCGTAGAGGATTACGTGTACGTAGACGCCTGGTTTGAGAGACCGCCGGTTGATCTCGTCGTTCCAAAAGGCGAGATTTTCGTAATGGGAGACCACAGAAACGCTTCCAAGGATTCCCGTGAAATCGGCACGATAAGCGTTGATTCCGTACTCGGAAAGGTGCTTTTACGTTTCTACCCCTTTACAAAAGAAAAATTCGGACCGGTCAAATAAAAGCAAATAAGACATTTTAATTAAGGAATTCAGTATGCAAAAAAATCCTATACAGTGGTTTCCCGGTCATATGGCGAAAACACGGAGAGTCATTAAAGAATGTCTCTCACAAGTTGATATCGTGCTTGAATTGCTTGACGCACGAATCCCCTACAGCTCAAAAAATCCCGAAACCGAGAGCTTGATCGGCGGAAAGCCCAAGCTGACGGTGCTTACTAAGGCTACTCTCGCTAATCTTGATTTATGTTCAAAATGGAAGGATTATTACGAGGATAAGGGGCAAAAAACGGTTATAATCGACTCCGCTTACGGAATCGGAATAGATAACCTATCAGCAGCGGTGCGCGAAATTCTCTCCGAAAAAATCGAAAAATACAAGGCTAAAGGAATGGAAGGACGAGCACTCAAGGCGATGATAGTCGGAATACCGAACGTGGGAAAATCCTCCCTTATAAACAGACTTGCCGGCGCAAAAAAAGCAAAGGTCGAAAACCGCCCCGGTGTAACACTTTCAAAGCAGTGGGTACCTACCGAAATAGGAATTGACCTTCTCGATATGCCCGGCGTGCTTTGGCCGAAGTTCGAGGATGAAACGGTTGGCGAAAACCTTGCCATAACGGGCGCTATACGCGATGCAATTCTTGATTCCGAGGAGATTGCAATGGTGCTTTGCGCAAGACTGATGGAGTGCGCAAGAAACGAATTTATGTCGCGCTATAAGTTAACCGACGGAGAGGTTTGCGATCTTGATTCATACGATCTTTTCAGGCTTGTCGGCAAAAAGCGCGGATTTCTTATGGCAGGCGGAGAAATTAACCACCTGAGAACCGCAGAAATGCTGCTTGAGGAATTCCGTTCGGGTAAAATCGGCAGAATTACGCTCGAATCACCCAACTAAATCTTCATCAATGTTTTACCGTAATGGCAGCAAGCAATTGACGGAGGAGAAAATGCCAAGCTTTGAATATGAAAATTTAAAATATGCAGAGGGTTATACCGCCGTTTGCGGTTGTGATGAAGCGGGACGCGGTCCGCTTTGCGGTCCCGTAGTTGCTGCGGCGGTCATTTTGCCTAAAGATGCGGTTATAGACGGACTTGACGACTCAAAAAAGCTTACAGAGAAAAAAAGAGAGGCTCTTTTTGAGAAAATCAAGGAAACTGCCGTTGCATACGCAATAGCCGAAGCGACGCCCGAAGAAATAGACGAAATAAATATTCTTAACGCTTCTATGCTCGCAATGAGAAGAGCCGTTGAAATGCTGTCGGTCAAGGCGGATTTTGCCCTTATTGACGGAAACTGTTCAAGAGGATTTCGTATTCCTACGGAAACGGTAGTAAAGGGCGATGCAAAATCCTATTCCATCGCGGCGGCGTCCATTCTTGCCAAGGTTACAAGAGACAGAGGTTGCATAGAGCTTGATAAACAATATCCTATGTACGGAATCGCAAAGCATAAGGGTTATCCGACGAAAGACCATATGGACGCCGTAAGACAGTACGGCCCCGCTCCGATATACAGAAAATCTTTTTTGAAATTTCTAGGCAATGAAAATTCTTAACGTACTTACAAGGCAGAGAAAAATCGGCAACGTCGGAGAACGGTTGGCGGCAAAATATCTAAAAAGAGCGGGATACAAAATTTTAGAAAAAAACTACGTATCCTTTCAAACCGAAATAGATATTATTGCAGAAAACAAAACGACAATAGCATTTATAGAGGTCAAGACGAGAACCGTCGGCAAGGAAAATTTACGCGAAACGCGGCCTGCATCAGCGGTTACTCCGTCTAAACAGCGCAAAATAATAAGCGCGGCAAAATACTACCTCGGAACATATAAAAAAGAAAAGCGCGTAAGCCTTGATATCATTGAGGTTTATATGAGTGACTGCCGAAGGGCTTCAAAAATCACGCACATTGAAAACGCGTTTAACCGTAATACCGCAAGTGAAAGAGAGTTTAAAAGAATATGAAATATATAAGCACAAGAGGCAAAGCTACCGAACGCGTTGACGCAGCGTACGCAATAAAGACGGGTCTTGCATCCGACGGCGGTCTTTTTATGCCGGAGAGCATTCCCGAGCTAAACGAATCGGAAATCAAACTTATGATTAATGAAAGCTACCCTCAAAGAGTTGCAAGAATACTGTCCGCGTTTTTAACAGACTATACCTACGAGGAGCTTCTTTCGGACGCCGAGGCGGCATATTCATCCGACAAATTCGGTGCTCACCCTGCTCCCGTAAGCAAGCTTAACGGCAACAACTATATGCTTGAGTTATGGCACGGCCCTACCTGCGCTTTTAAGGATATGGCGCTTCAGATAATGCCAAGACTCTTTACACGAGCACTCAGAAAATGCGGCGAACAAAGATGCGCTCTTATTCTCGTTGCAACCTCGGGAGATACCGGCAAAGCTGCACTTGAGGGATATCGCGATGTTGAAGGAACGAAGATAAAGGTATTCTACCCTTCCGACGGAGTGAGCCGAGTTCAGAAGCTGCAGATGCAAACGCAGGAAGGAAGCAACGTTTCCGTAAGCGCGATAATAGGAAATTTTGACGATGCTCAAAACGGTGTCAAAAAAATATTTTCGGACAAAGAAATAGCAAAAAAGCTTGATTCGGCAGGAGTATTCCTTTCAAGTGCCAATTCAATAAACTGGGGCAGGCTTGTGCCGCAGATCGTTTACTACGTTTCGGCTTATTGCGATATGGTAAAATCCGGCACAATCTCATTCGGTGAAAAAATCGACGTTTGCGTTCCCACCGGTAATTTCGGAAATATATTCGCGGCATTTATTGCAAAGCTTATGGGACTTCCGATAGAAAAGCTTGTTTGCGCATCGAACGTGAACAACGTTTTGACGGATTTTCTCAAAACCGGAACCTACGACAAAAACAGAAATTTCTTTGCAACAATCTCTCCCTCTATGGACATACTCATATCGTCAAATCTTGAAAGACTTCTTTACGTGACGCTCGGTTCCGAAAAGACGGCGGAATATATGGAGAAGCTTTCAAAATACGGCAGCTACACTCTGGCAGAAAACGAGCTTGCTTTGATACAAAAGCATTTCATTGGCTATTATACCGACGAAAATCAAACCCAAGCAACGATATCCGACACATATAAAAATAAAAACTGCCTTATAGACACTCACACCGCAGTTGCCGTCAACGCCGCCAACCGTTATGCAAAAGACTCTAAGGCAGAAAGAAAAATTCTTGCGGTGTCCACCGCCTCGCCCTTCAAATTCGCGCGTGACGTATATATTTCCATAAGCGGATGCGAGCCCGCAAACGAGCTTTCTGCTTTGAGCGAGCTTTCCGAGCTTACGGGTGTAAAAGCACCGCTTCCTCTTTGCAATCTGCTTGAAAAAAATATCGTCCATAGCGAAATAATAGATAAGAGCGAAATGGAGAACGCTACTTTTACCTTCGCTAAAGCTTAATAAGCTTTGGGTTTAAAGGTTACGCAAGCGGTTCCCGACGAGCTTTGCGCGCTGCTGGGACCGACCGATATACAACCTGCGCAGCACTCGCTCTTTCCGTTGTGATAAGCGCAATTCTGTACGTCGCACATGATACCCTTGATAGGCTTGGATGAATCGCACTTATTCTCTGTTTGATACTTCTTCTCTTCCATCTTTACTCCAACCTCGGCAAAAACTTTAATTTCAGCTTTACCGTCTTTCTTTTTTCACAAGCCGATCGCAACACAAATCATATCGACTGGAAGCAATCTCGCTTGCTTAAGTATTTTTTGCAGTTACACTTTTTTTATACACATCGGAGAAAATAATATGTCAATTTTCGTTATTTCCGATCTGCACCTGTCAACGCTCGATTCAACCGATAAATCCATGGAGATTTTCGGTCGTCGTTGGACGGGATATACGGAAAAGCTAAAATCCAACTGGCTGAAACTGGTTGACGATTCGGATACGGTAATAATACCGGGAGATATTTCCTGGGCTCTGACACTCGATGAGGCCAAATCCGATTTGATTTTTTTAGACTCGCTCCCGGGCAAAAAAATTCTCGGCAAAGGCAACCACGATTTTTGGTGGTGCACGATGAAAAAGCACCTCGAATTTTTCGAAAAAAATCAGATAAAAACGATATCATTTCTTTTCAACAACGCCTACGAAACAGAAAATTTTATTATTGCCGGAACTCGCGGTTGGTATTACGACGAGGATGCAGCAAACGCGCCGACCAATACGGATTTCGATAAACTGACGAACCGAGAAACGCAAAGACTCAAAACAAGTCTTTCCGAAGCTCTGAAAATCAAAACGCAATCGCCGGACAAAGAGATCGTCGTTTTTATGCACTTTCCTCCCTTCTGGTGCGGCAAGGAATCCGAATCAATCATCAACCTGTTGCTCGAATACGGAATCGGGAGAGTTTATTACGGACACATTCACGGAAACTATACGGTTGAACCGAGTTTCACTCACAAAGGCATCAAAATGAGCCTTGTATCAGCCGATTATATCGATTTTATTCCCCAAATCATCCGCAAGGAATAAAATAATCGTAAAATATCTTGACAAACCCGAATTATTATTGTAAAATAATGTGGTTACTTTTGTTTTTAATTTAAATTTATCATATATTTTTCGGAGGAAAAACAATGAGCCTTATTAAAAAGGAGCTTACCGAGAAGTCCGGTTTTGTTATGGAATTCTCTATAAGCAAGGAAGCTTATGACAAAGCAGAATACGAAGCATATAAGAAGAACGTAAAGTCAATCAACGTTCCCGGCTTCAGAAAAGGAAAAGCGCCCAAAGCAATCATCGAAAAAATGTACGGCAAGGGTATCTTCTTTGAAGATGCTATAAACGCATGCATTCCCGAGGCATTTGAAGCAGCTGTTAAGGAATCCGGTCTTGAGATCGTCGGTTCACCCAAATTCGACCTCGTTTCAAGCGACGGAGATATTGTTCTTAAGGCAGAGGGCTTTGTAAAGCCCGAGGTTTCTATTGAGGGTTACAAGGGCATCGAGGCTGAAAAGAAGGTAGCCAGAGTCACCGAAGCTGACGTTACAGCAGAGCTTGACCGCGTTCGCGAAAGAAACGCAAGAACAATTGAGGTTACCGACAGAGCCGCTAAGACGGGCGACATTTGCAACATTGATTACGAAGGAACTGTTGACGGAGTTGCATTTGACGGCGGAAAGGGCGAGGGGCACGACCTTAAGCTCGGTTCGGGTTCATTTATTCCCGGCTTTGAAGATCAGGTAGCAGGCAAATCTGTAGGCGAGGAATTTGACGTTAACGTAACCTTCCCCGAGGATTACCATGCAAAAGAGCTTGCAGGAAAGGCTGCTGTTTTCAAGACAAAGATCAATGCAATAAAGTTTGAGGAGCTTCCCGAAGCAGACGATGAATTTGCAAAGGACGTTTCCGAATTTGACACGCTTGATGAATATAAGGCCGACATAAAGGCTAAAATGAAGAAGAGAAACGAAGATAAGGCTCAGGGCGAGTTTGAAAATGCTCTTGCAGAGGCTCTTATGGAAAAGGTTGTTGCCGACATTCCCGAACCTATGTTTGAAGCAGAAACAGAAAACTTTGTTCGCGATTACGACACCAGACTTCGCCAAAGCGGTCTTGACCTTAACACCTACTTCAAGTACACCGGTCTTACTCTTGAAGCGCTCCGCGAACAGATGAGACCTCAGGCTGAAAAGCAGGTTAAAATCAGACTTGCTCTTGAAAAAATTGCTTCGCTTGAAAATCTCTCGGTTTCTGACGAAGAGGTTGACGCAGAATACAAGAGAATCGCTGAAGCTTACAACGTTCCCGAAGAGCAGGTTAAGAATATGGTTGCCGCTGAAGATATAAAGGCTGACCTTCTCGTAGCTCACGCTATGGATCTTGTCAAGGAGAATGCCGTAGTTAAGAGCTCTCGCAAAAAGAAAACAACAGAAGAAACAAAAGAAGAGGCATAATTGATTATTCACTCTTAGTGTAGAGTAATAATCCGAACTCTTGCTAAGCCGACGGTCAAAACAATGCCTTTTGACTGTCGGCCTTTTTAAAAAAACTCACAATTTGTCAAATAAGGAGAAAATTATGGCACTTGTTCCTATGGTCGTGGAACAGACCTCGCGCGGCGAGCGTTCCTATGACATTTATTCAAGACTTTTAAATGACAGAATTATTTTTCTTGCAGACGAGGTAAACGACACAACGGCTTCACTCGTAGTTGCGCAGATGCTTTATCTTGAGGCGCAGGATCCCGACAAGGATATCTATTTCTACATTAACAGTCCCGGCGGATCTATTTCAGCAGGTATGTCAATATACGACACCATGAATTATATTAAGTGCGACGTTTCCACGATATGTATAGGCATGGCGGCGTCTATGGGCGCATTCCTTCTCTCAAGCGGTGCAAAAGGAAAGAGATTTGCTCTTCCAAACTCCGAAATAATGATTCATCAGCCGCTTGGCGGAATGCAGGGTCAGGCATCCGATATAAAGATACATGCCGATCACATTCTCAAAATACGCGACAAGCTCAACAAGATTCTTTCCGAGCAGACGGGCAAACCCCTTAAAACCATTGAAAAGGATACCGAACGCGATAATTTTATGAGCGCCGCAGAAGCTCAGAGCTACGGTCTTATCGATAAGGTAATAACAAAAAAGGAAATTTAATATATGGCAGATTCTGAAAACAGAACTTTGCGCCGCTGCGCCTTTTGCGGAAAAAGCGAAGAGGAGGTTGCGATACTTTTCCCATCGCAAAACGGCAGATGCTATATTTGCGACGTGTGTATCAACATATGCGCAGAGTTTATCGACGAAAATTTTACTGAGGGAACGCAAATCGGTGAAGAACTGACTTTTGAAACCCTTCCCCGCCCCACAGATATAAAAGCAATGCTTGACGAATACGTTATCGGTCAAGATAACGCAAAGCTTGCACTTGCTGTTGCTGTATATAATCATTATAAAAGAATTCTTACTCTGGAAAAGGCTCAAAAAGGCAGAAAGTCAAAAAAGAAGCAGCAACAGACACAGGAGATAGAAGAGATTGAACTTCAGAAATCCAACGTTCTTTTGCTCGGACCTACCGGTGTCGGAAAAACATATATTGCACAAACCCTCGCAAAAAGCTTTAAGGTTCCGTTCGCTATTGCAGATGCCACAACTCTTACAGAGGCTGGATACGTAGGCGAGGACGTTGAAAATATTCTTTTAAGGCTCATTCAAGCGGCAGACTACGACGTTGAGCGCGCTGAGCACGGTATAATATATATTGATGAAATTGATAAAATTTCACGCAAGGGCGAGAACCGTTCGATAACCCGTGACGTTTCTGGCGAAGGTGTTCAGCAAGCACTTTTGAAAATACTTGAGGGTACAACGGCAAATGTTCCTCCACAGGGCGGAAGAAAGCATCCTAATCAGGAATTTATTCAAATCAACACTAAAAACATACTCTTTATTTGCGGCGGTGCATTTGACGGCATCGAATCAATAATCGAACAACGCAAAGGGTCACAGCAAATCGGATTCTCAACAGAGAAACAAACCTCAAAGGAAAAGGTTGCAAAAGGCGTATACAAGGACGTTATTGCTCACGACGTAGTCAAATACGGAATCATTCCCGAGCTCGTCGGCAGACTTCCCGTAATAGTTGCGCTCGATAATCTTGACGAAGCCGCGCTTGTCAGAATAATCAAAGAGCCCAAAAACGCCCTTTACAAGCAGTATCAAAAGCTTCTTGAAATGGACGGAATCACTCTTGAATTTGAGGATGCAGCATTCGAAGCAATAGCACATCTTGCAGTCGAGAGAAACACAGGTGCAAGAGGTTTGCGCTCTATTCTTGAGGGAATAATGCTCAAACCGATGTATGAGCTTCCCTCACGTACAGACGTGGAAAAAGTCATCATTACAGAAGGATTCGTTAAGGGCGAAGAAGATTTAAAAATAATTAAAAAGCAGGTAAACTAATTTTTATTTAACAAAAAACAGGCTGAATCGGTTGCTTATTGAAGCTTCCGGCTCGGCCTGTTTTTTCATAAAATCAATTTAATTTTATCTCGTGCTTTTTCTGTACGCAAGAGGACTTGTATCCATATACTGCTTGAAAATTTTGTGGAAATAATTCGGATTGCAAAAGCCTATTGCATCAGCAATTTCCGCCATAGAATCCTCGTTTTCTGCAAGACGGCGCATAGCTTCGTTTACTCTTAAGCCGTTTATATATTCGATGGGAGTTTTGCCGATGGAATCCTTAAACATTTTTGTAAAATAATCCGGTGATACGGTTATCATCTCAGAAAGCTTTTCTATATATATCTTCTCACAGTAATGCTCTGCTATGTATTCCATTACGGGACGAAGCCTTAAAACGTTATGGTATATCATTCTGTCAGACTCATCCTTTGAGCCGCAATAGTAACGCAAAAGTGCTGTCATCATAAGATATATATTAGCTCGTATAGGCAATTTATAGCAGACGTCCTTTGCGGCATACTCATCATACGATTCCTGCATATACTTAGCAAGGATATTATATACCGGATGACCAACTACAAAATGATTGGCTTTGTTCCTAGACTGGAGATGGAACATATAGAAAACTTCAGCATCAAAGTTCTCCATATTAGCTTCCAGAATTGAGGCATCAAAAACCATCCCGCGCAATGAAGCGTTTTCAGATATTGCATCAGCGCGAAAAACAAGTGTCGGTGGAATATATATAAAATCCCCGGCAGACGCTTCAACACTTTCGATTCCTATCTGTATATGCACCTCACCACGGAGAATCTCAATAATTTCCATCGAGGATTCGTTTGTATGAGCGTTTATTATGCGCCCCTCTCCGTTTGCGGTATACATAGAAAACGGAAATTTGTTTTCCACTTTTTTCATAGGTTCATGCCTTTCGTCATTTAATCAAGAGTGAATAATCAATAAAAAGTTGCTACTTCCTGCACCGGCTTCTCTGCTCTCTGAATTTTTTTCACCTCAAGAACAGGGCCCTTGCTTCTGTAAAGCTTTGAATATTCCTCGGAAAGCTTACCCTCAACGGTAATCCAATCACGAGTTGAAAGCTTGAGTGCTCCCATTCCCTTTGCAACCACGCCTCTGTAAGCGATATCAGCTTCACAGCATGTCATTATATGCCTGCCTATCGCAAAATGTCCGTTAGGCAGGCTCTTGTCAAGTGCCACGATTCCTTTAAAACGAATAGTTTTGCCGTCATATTTTGAATAGTCCTCTGTCATATCACGGTAGAATATTGCAAAATCCTCGTCCTTGATTTCTATAACCGACGAATTTATATCGTAAGGAAGAGGGTCTTCGATCTGATCAAATTCTATTTCACCTGTGGTATCTTCATAGCATATATTCGCCTTTCTCGATACCCCGCGAACAAGCTTGTGGAGAGCCATTTTATCGGTAGATTCACCGACACGGTTGAAAACCGCCATTTCACAGCTTGTTAGCTTATCAACAACAAGTTGACGCATATTTGCATTGTAAGAAAGTATTGTATTTGAATCAGCAATAAATATTTCTTGATATACCATCCAGTTTTCAGGGAGAGAGTTATAGAAATTATCAAGCGTCCACATTCCGTTATACTCGACAACAACTATGTCTGCCCCTGCCCGCTTCTGCATTGCGGAAAGCCTGTCCGGTGTTATTTTCTGAACGTCATCAAAGGATGCGAGCGAAACGTTTTCGGCAATTTCGGACGGGTCAATCTCCTCTTCGCCCTCTTCGCAAGTTATTATAAGATACTTGCGACGTGAATCGTTGAAATTAGGATCGCGCATCGTTTCTGCGATAAATTTTGTTTTTCCGGCTTCGAGAAATCCGGTAAAAAGATATACAGCTATTTCCATTAAATTTAACCTCAGACTCCGAAAAGCTCCTTGATTTTATCATTGTTAAGACCTGAACCGATTACGCAAAGTCTGCCTATTATGCCCGCCGTACCAAGTCTTACGTCCGGTTCACCGGGGACGTAATCAAAGTGTATCCATTTACCGTCATCACCGGCAACTATTCCCTTTGCGCGAAGCACCATTCCGTAATCGGAATCCTCATCAAAGGAATCAAGAATTGATTGAATAGCGTCTTGGGTGAACTTTTTCGTTGTTTCAACACCAAAGCTTGTAAATACCTCGTCGGCATGATGACTGTGATGACCGCAATTGCAATGCTCGCCGTGCTCGTGGTGATGTTGGTGCTCTTCGTGGTCGTGGCCGCAGCAACAATGCTCACCGTGCTCGTGGTGATGTTCGTGCTCTTCGTGGTCGTGGCCGCAACAGCAATGCTCACCATGCTCGTGATGATGCTCGTGCTCTTCGTGGTCGTGGCCGCAGCAGCAATGCTCGCCATGCTCGTGATGATGCTCGTGTTTCTCGTGGTCGTGGCCGCAGCAGCAATGCTCGCCATGCTCGTGATGATGCTCGTGTTCCTCGTGGTCGTGGCCGCAGCAGCAATGCTCACCGTGCTCGTGGTGCTGCTCGTGCTCTTTT
>SVRU01000019.1 GCA_015064665.1 Oscillospiraceae bacterium | reverse complement strand
GCCACCGCTGCGTGACGAAAAATCTCCCCCTGCTGCGCAGCAGGGGGAGTAGAAAGAATCTTAATTAACAAATTCTTTTTGTTTTTTACGCTGTCTACTTGACAGGGGGCACATTAAAGTGCGGCAGCCCTTTAAATATTAAATAACGGTTTTCTTTTCGGATATATCAGACGGATATAATTCCTACGCCCTCAAGAATTGCGAATATGAGAATGATAAGCAGAAATACGGGAGCAATATACTTTATCATAACCGAGAACATAGTCTTTTGCTTAAATTTGCCCGACAGCTCGATTTCATCCGTGACCGTCTTTTCTTTTATTACGAAAGAAATGACAATGCAGGTCAGGAATGCTATTATAGGCATCATAATGCTGTTAGTGATGAAATCGAAGAAGTCTAAAATTTGGAATTTTCCGAACACGAGGAAAGTATCAAATACGCTATAGCCGAGACAGGAGAGCGTTCCGAGCAAAACGCTTGTGCCGAGAACGATAAAACAGCTTGTTTTTCTTCCGAGCTTCCACTTGTCCTGTATTGTCGAAACGACGGTTTCCATAAGCGATATTGACGAGGTCAAGGCCGCGAGAAGCACCATAAGGAAGAACGTCGTGCCAAGAAATACGCCGCCGAACATATTGTCAAAAATCTTTGAAGAACGCCAAACATAAGACTCGGTCCCTTAGAGAGCTGGGTAGGATCGTACGCAATGCAGCAGGGAACTATCATAAGGCCTGCCAGGAATGCGATGCCCGTGTCAAATATTTCTATTTGATGAGCGCTTTTTTCTATGCTTATATCGTCTTTCATATACGAGCCGAAGGTTATCATAATTCCCATAGACAACGACATTGAATAAAAGAGCTGACCCATAGCGGAAACGACCGTCATATAGGTGAATTTTGAAAAATCCGGCTTTAAATAGTAAACTACGCCGTCCCATACGTTATCTGTGGTGCTGAAAGTATACGCTATAATGAATATCATCAGCAGGAGAAGGATCGGCATCATTACCTTGCTTACGTTTTCAATTCCCTTTTTAACACCGAGCAAAACGATAATCGCCGTAGCACCGATAAAGATTGGAAACCAAAGCAGCGGCTCAAAGGTGTTTGAGATAAAGCTGCCGAAATAATTGCTTTCCGCCATGTCGGACATTTCGCCGCTCATAAATCCGAACGCATATTTGATTACCCAGCCGCCGATAACCGAGTAGTAGGGAAGAATGAGTATCGGAACTATTGAGCCGAGAACGCCGATAAACGTAAAACGTTTATCCAGCGAGCGAAATGCGCCTATCGGACTTTGCTTCGTCTTTCTTCCGATTGCAATTTCGGTTACCATCAAGGTGAAGCCGAACGTCACCGAGAGAAGAATATAAACGAGCAGGAATATACCTCCACCGTATTTTGCGGCAAGGTACGGAAAACGCCATATATTTCCGAGTCCTACGGCAGAGCCTGCAGCAGCGAGGACAAATCCCACCTTTCCCGAAAAGGAGCTTCGAGTGCCAGCGGGTGTGTGTGATGTGGATATGTCTATCGCTCTGTTTTTATTATTATTCACTTTGTTGCTCTTCCTTTTAAATCATTCGGGTAATATTATTCCCCATCAATACTGATGTTTATTCCGTTGACCTCAACAGCACCGTCTACTCTTATCATGACGTATTTGACGTTGTTGATAACCTGCGTTGAAACAAGGTCGCGGTGCGCGGGGTCTACCTTTATTTTGACCTCGGGGGTCTCAACCTCAAATTTGTTTACCGTGAGAATGTTTTTGGGAGATAATTCCGCGTTTTTGCCAAAGCTTTCGTCAAAGGATTCGTCAAGCTTTTCAAGCTTGTCATTGGCAATTCCGCAGCCGGCAAGAACGGTTTTTACGGTAGCCTTCGTTATAACGAGCGGCTCGGGGTCGCGGGACTCCTTGTGCGCCTCTATCATTTCGCTTATTTCGGAATGCACCGAACGGATTACGTCGTAGCTGCATTCATCAGACAGAACGTTAGAAATACATGCATTAAAACTTTCGCGCTGTACCTTTGGGGGCATTGGCGGCTCGGATGCGAATATTTTTTCAGTAAATTCACCGTAGCTTTCAGCAATGCTTCTCGTATAGTATAGTGCGTTATATATGTTTGTTTTGCGGTCATCAAACGAGGGGAACATAAATCCAAGCTCGGGCGACGAAAGGATAGCCGACTCGCTGAAAGCGTGAAAAAGACTGTCAGCCTCTTTAAACGAAAGAGCTTCGGGCATGCTTTTTACGGGGCAAATAGCGCATATTATATATGAAAACTGCTCCGAGGAGCCCGACTCCTCACCGTCGGAACCGTGGCTGAAAACGTCGTATATATCGTTTGCTAAAAGTATTATGTAGTTGGATTCGAATTTTACGCTTTCTGTGACGCGGGTATAGAAGTGTTCGAGCGCATCAGCATCACCGAGTCTGCTTTTAACGAGAGATGTGAGCAGCTTGTGCTCCTCGCTCTCCATGACCTGTTTGGTCGAAAAAGAAATATCGGTAAGATTCGTGCCAACGCTTCCCGAAAGCGTCTTTTTCATAACTGCGAGAAGCTTCTCGCTGACTACCGAATCAGACATTGCAATAGATTGCGAAATTCTTGAAATTATTTGTCCGTTTCCGTTGACAAAGCAACCGACTATTTTCGGGATATTGCTCTTTTCCGGTCTGAATCGTCTTTTTATTTCTCTTAATTCTTTTTCTGTCATTTTCTCTGCCTTTAAATTTTGATTTTCAGTATATTTTACCACACAAGTCGAATTAAGTCAACAATAAATATATGAATTGTCGTTTGGGCGGTATTTAAACTAAGTAATTGTTGAAATCGCGGATAAAATGTGCTAAAATATGCTTGATGAAGAAAAGGAGTTTTTTATATGAAGCTTTATGCTCCTGCGTATTATGGTGAATTTAAGTGCATAGCGGACAAATGTAAGCACAGCTGCTGTGCCGGCTGGGAGATAGATATAGATAAGGATACACTTGAGCGTTATAAGGCGCGTGAGGGCGGTTATTTTGATTCGATAATCGGAAGCATTGATTTTGAGGGGGATGCTCATTTTCGCCTTATGAAAGGGGAAAAATGCCCTCACCTTGACAGCAGCGGACTCTGCAGGATAATCACCGAGCTTGGAGAAGGGTGGCTTTGTGACATATGCCGCGAGCATCCGAGGTTTTATAACGATACTCCGCGTGGCACTGAGGTCGGTGTCGGAATGTCTTGCGAGGCAGCGTGCAGGCTTATTTTAGAGTCGGAGGATTATCGGGATATCGCACTCATCGGTGAAGTTGACGGTCAGATTTCGAATTTTGAATTTGACACGGCTGCGGAGAGGGATAAGATTTATAGCATACTGTCGGACAAAGGACTTCCATATCCGCAAAGGCTTGTTGAGCTCTGGCGAGGATATGACGTATCACCGAAAATACTCTCAGACGAGGCGTGGCGTGAAATTCTCGGATATCTTGAATATCTGAACGAAGAAAACAGAGAGCTTTTTTCTTTATATTCTTCGAGTGAAGAAAGTTTGGGTGAGCAGGACTCTGTTCTTGAAAAATTCCTTGCTTATATGATTTTTAGGCATACAACACCGAAAGCGACAAAAGAGGGATTTCGCGCGGCTCTTGGCTTTTCTTTTTTTGCCGAGCGTCTTTTGGCTTCGGTTTTAAAAGCAGGAAAAATAATTGACAAGGCTGAGGTTTTTGAAGTTGCCCGCACTATATCCGAGGAAATTGAATATTCCGAGGAAAATACCGCAACCATTACTATGGAATTTGAATTTGGATGAATAATAATTTGACCGTATTCCGTCAAATAAAATTTACATAAATTTACGAAAATGATGTATTTGTTGAAAATTCAACAGATTTTTATTCTTATAAATGGTATAATATACTTGTAAACTAAATAAATTGATTTTTTGGGGGAAAAATATGAAAGACAGCAAGGCTCTTTTTAACATTGGATACGGACTCTACGTCGTAACTACCAACGACGGCCGCCGTGATAACGGGCTGATAGTTAACACCGTTTGTCAGGTAACCGCCTCTCCCGAACGCATTGCGGTTACGGTAAACAAAGCAAACTATTCGCACGATGTCATTAAAAGCACGGGTAAGATGAACGTGAATTGCCTTACCACTGAAGCTCCCTTCAAGGTTTTTGAGGCTTTTGGCTTTGTCAGCGGAAGAGACGTAGATAAATTTAAGGATTGCTCTCCGAATCGTTCGGAAAACGGACTTGTTGTCCTTCCGAAGTATATCAATTCATATTTTTCGCTTGAGGTTGAGAGCTATATTGACCTTGATACTTACGGAATGTTTATATGTACGGTAACCGAGTCGCAGGTCGTTTCCGCTATCGAAACTATGACCTATACTTATTATCACAAATACGTGAAGCCGAAGCCAAAGCCCGAGAAGAAAAAGGGGTATATCTGCACGATATGCGGTTACATTCACGATGAAGAGGAGCTGCCTGCCGATTTTATATGCCCGATATGTAAGCACGGGGCAGAGGATTTTGAAGAAATAAAATAAAATTTTAAAAGGAGAATATTATGTTAAACGAAAAGGTTCACAGACTCTTAAACGAGCAAATAAACAAGGAATTTTACTCAGCATATCTTTATCTTGATTTTTCAAACTATTTCAAGGCAAAGGGACTTGACGGTTTCGCAAATTGGTATATGATTCAGGCGCAGGAGGAGCGAGATCACGCAATGCTCTTTTACACCTACCTTCAGAACGAAAATATGCCTGTAACTCTTGAAGCAATCGACAAGCCCGACAAGATGTTTGAAAGTCATATGTCGGTTCTTCGTGCGGGACTTGAGCACGAGCAGTACGTAACATCTCTTATAAATGAGATATACGGTGCGGCGTACGATGTAAGAGATTTCCGCACGATGCAGTTCCTTGACTGGTTTGTTAAGGAGCAGGGCGAAGAGGAAACTAACGCAAACGATATGATATCCAAAATGGAGCTTTTCGGTTCGGACCCCAAGAGTCTTTATATGCTTAATCAGGAGCTTGCTGCCAGAATTTACACAGCTCCCTCGCTCGTTCTTTAATTTTATTCAGAGGCGACATTTCAAAAGAGAGAAAACAGTTCTTCGAAATGCCGCCTTCGGATTTTATCTGACGTGAGGTTTTGATTTATGGAAGTTGTATTACTTACAGCCTTGGGTGTCGGCGGTGCTACAGTCATAGGTGCGCTGATAGGATTTATATTCAAAAATATATCCCATAAATTTTCAGATATCGTTTTGTCCTTTGCGGCGGGAGTTATGCTCGCAGCTGCGGTGCTTGGGCTTATCATTCCATCGGTAGAATACGGGGGAAGGTTCGGGCTTCTCATAACCGTTGCCGGAATTTTCGCCGGTGCAATCTGCTTGAATTTCATCGATAAGCTTGTTCCGCATCTTCACAAGCTCGCGGGGGCTGATATTGAGGACCATAGAAATTCAAATATAGGAAAAATTCTGCTTTTTGTAACCGCGATTGCAATACATAATCTTCCCGAGGGTATTGCCGCAGGTGTGGGCTTTGGCTCGGGCGACGATGCACAGGCAATTATAATCGCTCTCGGCATCGCGCTTCAGAATATCCCCGAGGGTATGGTTATAATCGGGCCGATGCTCTCCGCGGGCGTTAAGCCTGGGCGCACATTTCTTATTGCCGCCGGAACAGGACTCGTTGAAGTCGTTGGAACTCTTATCGGATATTTCGCGGTAAGCATTGCTTCTGCGATTTTGCCGTTTGCACTTGCATTTGCAGGCGGAACGATGCTTTACGTTATAAGTGATGAGATGATTCCCGAAACTCATGCACACGGTCATCAGCGCGGCGCAACCTATGCGCTTCTTGTCGGATTCTGCTTGATGCTTGCTACCGATATTCTTTTGGGATGAAATTTTTGTAAAGAAGATTGTCAAAATATGTTGAAAATCTTCCCAATATATGATATAATTATGACAATTATTAATTATATATGAGGAAGAGCTTATGAGAGATATTACTTCAATTGAGGACTTCAACAGCAGGATAAAAAGAGTTCTTATCACCAAAGAAGAGATTGATGAAAAGATAAAGGAAGCGGGCAAGTGGATTGACGCGATATATGACGGCAGACCGATTCTCCTTGTCAGCATTCTTAAGGGAGCTTTCGTGTTTATGGCTGACCTTTGCCGCGCTGTCAGTGTTCCTTGCGAGATTGGTTTTATGTGTGCAAAGAGCTACTATGAGGGAACTGTTTCCACCGGTGTCGTTAATATAACTATGGATCTTGACCGCGATATCAGAGGGTATCACGTGGTTATAGTTGAGGATATTGTTGACACGGGTAGAACTCTTAACGATATAGTGAAGCTTTTGAAAACAAGAGAGCCTGTTTCGATGCACGTCGTTACACTTCTTGATAAGCCTTCGAGAAGACTCGTTGAATTTAATCCGGACTTATCGCTGTTCACTATTCCCGATCATTTTGTTATTGGATATGGTCTTGACTGTGCGGAAATTTTCAGAAATCTTCCTTACATAGCAGAATATACTGAATAATTACATCTTATTTAGGCGGGAAACTTGATTAAAGTCTCCCGCTATGTTATTTTCGAAATTATAAACGCAAGGAGAATAAAAATGTCAGTAAAGCTGTCTAAAACAAAAATTAAAAGTTACGTCGGAAATGTACTTCCGTTGAGGCTTATTTCTGATAAGAACATTGAAAATGAAGATATCAGATGGAGCGTTTCCGGAGATGCCGTGTCTATCAGAAGCTTTGCTGATGATGAAGAGCATCCCTTCAGTGACGGAATTCTTTTGAGATTTGACCGTGTCGGAGAATCTACTGTTACCGCTTCCTTTAACGGCGACGAATATACTTGCGGGATTTCGGTAAGAGAAATGGTTAAGGCAAGCTCCGAAGATGATTTGAATTATTACCGAGGCGACCTTCACACTCATACGACGGGAATACATAATCACAACGTTTTTGTAAGCAGAACCGAGGGCTTCCAGACGGATATGGTTGATTTTATAAAGGAAGAGGGGCTTTTGGATTTCGGTGTTATGACCGACCATGCAGACGTAAGCAATAATTATGAATATTTCCGCTGTTACACAACTGCTGAGAAAGCAGAGCCGATGAAAACCGTTCTGTTTCCTGGTTGCGAGAGCGATAATATAATAATGGAAAACGATATTGTTGGCAGAGAGTACAGAGCCGCAGGCGAGATAGTTATTATTAACGCGGATTACAACAAGACTCTTCACGGATGGGATGACCTTGTTGACACCTACAAGCATGCACCATGTCCGATAGGTATTTTTGCGCATCCCGTTCAGGCAAGATGGCGTTTTGAGTTTGCAAAGCACGCGCACAATCCCGAAATTGTGAAATTTATGAGATGCGTTGAAATGGGGGACGGAACCGACACAAGCTGTAGGCTTTTGCACGAGTATGCTCTTTCTGAGGCACTTGATGCAGGCTTCAGGGTAACGAGCAGCTGCGGAAGTGACGGGCATTCCCAATGGGGATTTAAGATCTTCCCCGGCAAAACCGTAGTTATGGCTCGCGAAAACAGTAAGGAGGCAATTACCGACGCGCTTCGCAATAACCGCGCTTATGCTTCCGATACCGGAAACGTTAAGCTAAAGCTTCGCATAAACGGCAAGGCTGCACCTTGCGACCTTGAGCTTGCCGATAAGTACTCGTTTGACGTTTGTTTATCCTATTTTGAGGATGATGACAGCACGAAAATCGTTAAGTGCCAGGTTATATCCGATTATGGCAAAGTCGTTTATGAGAAGTGTGGATTGACCGAAAATAGCCTTAGCTTCGAGGTCGAATCAAGCACTGCAAGATATTTCTTTCTCCGTCTTATCGATAAAGAGGGAAGGCGCACCTTCTCGCCGCCCGTATGGTGCGGACGCGAGTTTGATAAATACGAGGAGCCGGATTATACTGCAGCAGAAAGCAAGGATTTTGACGCGTATGACGAGATAAGCGGAAAGAATGCCTATGCTCTTCTGGATTTTGACGTTGAAAGACCTTGGGAAAACGGTGAAAAAACCGCGTCAATAGTTATAGATATGAAGGCTGAAACCGAACTGGCGGCTCTGGCTTATATACATCCGACTCATCCCGCCAAGGATAAAAATGACCCGTACGCATGGGCTCGTTTTCACTCGAAATTTCCTCGCAGATACAGAATTTCAATCTCCCATGACGGCAAGAATTTCGTTACACGGGCAGAGGGTGGATTTCTGACCTACGTTGGCGAGGAATATATCAGGCTTGGTGAGTGTCACGCAAGATATCTGAAATTTGAAGTTCTTTCAACTGTGGGGCTTGAATGCGAGCGTCCTGCTTATGTAAATGCAACTTTACATTTCGGAGGTCTTATGTTTTTTAAAAAGGCATAAAAGAAAACCGCAAGGGGTCATCAACTAAAACCCTTTGCGGTTTTGATTTTATATGCTGTTCTTTTTCTTCACAGCACTTAAACTCATTCGACGGATGAAGTAAATGACTGCGTCGACTCCAAGCGTTTTTATAAGAAAGCCTACAGTTGAGGGAAGAAAAATTTCAAATCCATCAAGAAGTCCACCCGTTATAACTATCAGAACGTCGGAAATCAAGAGCGCGACACCGATATTTATATTAGAGAACTTTTTAATTATGAGTGCGATAATATCGGTGCCGCCCGAGCTTGAATCGACGTAAAACATAATGCCGCTTGCAACAGCAATAACCGTTGCGCCTATAATAGCTGAGACGTATGAGTTAGCTATCAACGGTGACTCAAAGGTCAGTATTGGCTCAAAAATGCCGATGAATACCGACGTTAGAGCCGAGCCGACGAGCGTTTTGATTGCCATATCTCTGCCAAGCACAGCGAAAGCTAAAATAATCAAAGCAACGTTGATTACTATTGATATTATTCCGGGCGTTTGTGGAATGAATGATGCTAAAATTAATGATATTCCGCTTATGCCGCCAAGCAGAAGTGAATTCGGAAAAATAAAAAGCACAGTGGTAATGGCATATAGCATCGTGCCTATCACTATTAACGAGTACTCTTTGATAAAGGTGGTCAACTTCATATAGTCTACCTTACTTAAATTGTAAACTTTATTTGGAAATTTCAACAAAGGCGTTAAAATACCTTTTTCCAAGCTCGTAAATTGCTTTGCGTGAAAAATGAATGGTATCCGTCCAGCCGAGCGGATTGTATCCAAGCTCCTCTAGGTTTGAAAGAAGCCCGTCGCTTTCAACGAAGGCTGACGGTTGACATTCCTTGCACACCGCGTGAATCGCATCGACGACGGGGACGGCTAAATCAAGGTTGTTATTTTTCCAATGATGCACAAAGTCTCCGGCGATAAACGGCAGCTTTTTCGCATCAAAGATTTCTCTTACGGAACATACCAGATTTTTAAGATTGTTGTAGTGCATATCGTATGTGGCGCGTTTTTGCGCGTCGGTTTCTCCCTGATGCCAAAGGAGAGCGACAAGGCGGTTTGCGGGATTCAATTCAAGTGCCGTTTTTATCATTTCAATCATTCGAAGATACAGGTCGTCCTGCATTCCCCAGCGGTGGTCAGTAAAGCTTGTTCCGCCGACGGCAGCGCGCAAAATCAGAATTTTTCGGTTTTCTTCAAGCATTCCGGCGTCAATGTATTCTTGCGCGAATGAAAGTCCGAAGTTGCTTTGAATCTGATTTCCGGTAACCCTTTCTGTTGCGTGCTCGATTATAAAATCCGGAGTGAGATAATAGACGTTGTTATTCGGGTTGTACGGGTTTTCGATATTCCCGAACCCGTAGCCCTCGGAGTTTGACTGACCTGCCTGAATTAAAATATCAAAGGTTTCTTTTGTAAAATCTTTAAGCATATATCATACCTCTTTTAAAAAACACTTAAATTTAGTTTTTTGCTAAGCAGCTCCAGAGCCTTTATTCCCGCAATGCTGTTACCCTTTTTGTCGAGGGCGGGTGAATATATTCCGATTCCGTATCTGTTGGGTACGGTTGCCATGATACCGCCGCCGACACCGCTTTTTGCGGGAACTCCGACCTTCAGCGCAAACTCTCCCGAGCCGTCATACATTCCGCATATAGCCATAATTGCGTTCACGTATCTCGCGTGCTCTTCGCTTATAACTGTCGTTTTTGAGTCGTTGTCTTTGCCGTGATTTGCAAGCACAAACGCAATTCTCGCAAGGTCCTTACAGTTGACCTCAATCGAGCATGCCTTAAAATACATATCAAGCAGGTCTTCAATATCGCCGTCTATCATGCCGTAGGCTTTAAGCATATAGGCAAGGGCGCGGTTTTTGTTTCCCGTAGCCTTTTCGGATAAATACACCGCGTTATTTACACTGAGGTCGGGATTATTTGAAAGCTTTCTTGCAAGAGTCAGCAGGCGTGCGAACTTTTCTTCGTAGGAATTGCCGTTTATCAACGTGCAAAGCGCGATAGCGCCCGCATTTATCATTGGATTTATATGCTCGCTTGTCAAAGCTCTGTCACTGTAATTAAATGCGTCAAAGGGCTTTCCCGTAGCCTCAACGCCGCAAAGCTCGTTGACGGCATCAGCGCCCTTATCCTCAAGCGCAAGCAAAAGAATGACCGGCTTAATTATGCTTTGGATAGTAAAGTGTTTTTCATAGTCGCCGGCACAGTCAAGCTTTCCGTTATGGGATATGGATATAATACAGATTCCGAAATCGTTGGCGTCAGCTCGGCTTAATTCGGGAATATACGAGGCAATCGCTCCTTCTTTTTTGCAGGGAGAGACTTCGGTTATTATTTCTTTAAGCAGATTTGTCATATGTTGCCTCCTCACATCATTTTTTGTGCTGAGTTGAGTATATCACATAAAAAAATGGATGTCAATAAGTTTTGTTTATATAGCGGAAAAGCTTTGCAAATCTCGTGTGTTACTGCGGTATGCGAACCCTACTGCGCTATGCGAACCCTACTGCGCTATGCGGATCGGCTTCGTACCTAGTGACGCAGTCATAAAAGAAACACCCCTCGATTTGAAGGGCGTTTCTTTTATGGCAAGAGGCTACGAAAAAGATATTTTTCGTGGGTTGCTACTAGGATTCGAACTCAAACGGGGGTAATGTTTGAAAAACGAAATAGATGAAAATGATCAATGTTTCTTTTTAATTGCACTAATGATACGACAAACAATCCCCAAAAGAATTTGAAACCCCATAATTCCCAACGGAACGAACAGCATATATGCGCCTATAGTTTTTGTGATGGAAGGTGGTTGCAAGAACAAGAAAAAACCAATAAAAGAGCATAAGAACAATAATACGGCAAAAACGGTGACGCCGTTCTTTATTTTTTCTTTCAACTTTTCGTCAAATTGATGTGCGGGGACAATTAGACTCATTAGCTTCATATAGATCGTAAGTACCAATTCGACAATTATTTCAAAAACAAGTTCAAATATCAATTCAAATAAGCATCCCATATCCCCACCGACTTTCTACGATTAGTATAGCATAAAATCGTGGAGATTGCAAGGCATTTGCGGGATTTTGGGGCGGGGATTCGCATACTCAACTCAATTGTAGGGACAGGCGTCCTCGACTGTCCGCTTTTGGCACTAGAGTAACTCCGCTTCGCTCCGTGATTCGCACGCGCTGCGCCTGACAAGCGAGCTTGTCGATCTCCGAGCGGCGAATGCGAACCTAATTCTGCAACGCTTCGCTCGCAGAGCGAGCTTCGAAGCGACGAGTATTAAAGTACGACCTGCAAAACATTGACGATGCCACTGACAGCCATAACGCCATAGACAGATTTTTTGATCACGGAGGGCTTTATATTCTTGCTGCGCGCCTTTTTGCCGATCAGCGAGCCGAGCGCCATGCCGAGAACGCCGACTGCAAGAGAAAGCCATACATTTGCAGTGATGAAGCCTGCTGTTGCTTTGGTGGTGATCGAAATCGCACCCGATATGACGAAGTAGGCAGAGATGGTAGCAAGATAATGATCGGAATCCTTCTCCGATTGCATATAATAGATTACCACGGGCGGTCCGCTCATAGAAAACATACCGCCCATAAAACCGGAAAACATGCCTGCGATCAATCCAGCATACCATGTCGGCTTGATTTTGATCTTTCCCGAAAAGAAGAAAAAGTACACGCTAAGCAGGAAAAGTACAATGCCAAGTAGCAAGAGAAGCGTATCGTTTTTTTGTGATTTGATGAAGATTACCGAAAGATAGGTGGTAACGGTACAGGAAACAAGAGGAAAGATGAGATTTTTCCAACTCACATTGCGGAAGGTGGCAAGAATTACAAGCAGAGAAGTCAGCATACTGAGCATAGAAGACAACGTATTTGCCTCAGTATAGGTGAGCAGATATGGCAGAAAAATCATAGCGAAGATGCCGAAGCCGAAGCCCGTAACGCTCTGAATAAAGCCTGCGACCATGACGATCATCATTAAGAAAAAAAGCTCATACAATTCCATTGTACACCTCTATGGTAATTCCTTTGAAAGCATTTTAAAATTTGTCTTATGGTATTTCATTAATATTATCAATCAATTTCGAAAATTCGTCAGAAATGAAGATAGTGTTACTATTGTGAATATCTCCATTATCCGGTTCTTTGGGCATGAATGAATATGGCGCGGAACAAGAAACCAATATGAGTAACAAAAGACAAAATACGGTAACAAGAATATCTTTTTTCATATCCACGCCGCTTTTCTGTAATTAGGATATCATAAAATCGGGGAGATTGCAAGGCTTTTGCGGCAAATCGTGGTGGGAGTTGCAAGTTGCGTAGGGAGTGATGTTGCGGCATTGCCGCAGTGATGTTATGGCTTCGCCATAGTGATGTATTGCTCCCTTTGGTCGCAAAGTGATGTGATGTTTGCCCACTTCGCCGTAAGGCGATACATCACTCACGCAGTGAACATCACTGACGAAGTCAACATCTCTTGCCCGTAAGGGCAAACATCGTTGAAAAAAGACCAACAAGTGATGGTCTGCTTTTCTTGAAAAAAGACTACGAAAAAGATATTTTTCGTGGGTTGCATTAAGGATTCGAATCTGAGTAAAATACAATGCTTTTCGACTAAATGGAGAAAAGCCACATCAGCACATCTTCACTACTCACTATTACCTATTACTTGCCAAAAAACGACAAGAGATTTTTAGTGAAGAGTGAAGAGCGAACTAGTTCCGTAGCCAAAGGAAAAGAAGAAACCGATCGCGAGGGTCGGCGGGCACTAGGGTATTCGCCTTGGGCGAAGATACCCACGCTTGACGCTTACGAGCAAGCTCGACGCGCTCTGAGCGGGGTATGCGAACCCATTCCCTCGCAGGTGCTTGGGAACTGAGTGCGAGTGAACTAGTTCCGTAGCCAAAGGAAAAGAAGAAACCGACCACGAGGGTCGGTTTCTTCTTTTGGCAGCGGAACTAGGATTCGAACCCAGACATACAGAGTCAGAGTCTGCTGTGCTACCTTTACACAATTCCGCTAGACAATATTAAGTTGTATTTTAAAACAGGTCATCGCGATGCGATGAATACAGAGTTTGCCGCTCGGGGCATAATTTGCAAAAACTGATAAGGAATACCGCCGAGGACTTCCATCTCCTCGCATGGCAATATTCCGCAAGCGGAATGCAGAGTCTGCTGTGCTACCTTTACACAATTCCGCTATGCTTTTGCGCTTGACTATTTTATCACATAAATTTCGCTTTGTCAAGGGCTTTTTTTAATTTTTACAAAAATGCTTAAAATATTCATATAAAACTAAATAGCAAGACTGTTTTGCCTTGCTAATTATTTGTTAGAATCTGTATTGTCTATATTTTCAAGAGCATATTCACAACATTGAATGACTAAATTGTTAAGTGATACATTTTTGCTTTGGGCAAGCACCTCAAGTTTTTGAATAAGCTCGGTCGGCATACGAAATGTTTTATTAGTATGCTCTGTCTTTTTTACCTTAAACATATACATCACTCCTTGTGCTTTTATTTTACACTATTTAAACACCGTTTTATACACCACAAATTTGCAATACAAGATATAGTATAATTTACACTTGACATTTGCAATGACATTGTATATAATTTAAAGAAAAAGAGAAGGTAATAATATGATTATAACTTTTTTTGGACATTCACATTTTCATTTCGATTCTGTTGATGAAAAGCTCTTTTTATCTATTATTGCTGAAAACGTAAAAGACTCGCGAGTGGATTTTTACCTTGGAGGATACGGAGAATTTGACAGTTTTTCTTATAAATGCTGTAAAAGATATAGGGAAGAAAATAAAAATGCCGGACTTGTTTTTGTAACGCCTTATATTGATGAAAATTATCAAAAAAATCATCTTTCTGATTGTAAAATGCGTTACGATGAAATTATCTATCCCGCTTTGGAAAATGTGCCGTATAGGTATGCAATTGTCGCTAGAAACAGATGGATGGTCGATAATGCTGATCTTGTAATCGCATATGTAAATCATTCGTGGGGCGGCGCCTATAATGCCTGTGCTTATGCAGTAAGTAAGGGGAAGAAAGTTATAAATTTAGGAAAACTCGTTTTTTAATATAAACCATTTAACCTTATGAAGCGTTTTAAAAAGCCGACTTGAGTTTTTTAACTCAAGCCGGTTTTTCGTGTTCTTATAATTATTCTGTTCTGAGTGCTACTACGGGGTCGCGGTTTGCCGCGCTCTTTGCGGGGATGAGTCCCGAAATAAGAGTGAGGCCGACGCTGAGAATCACGAGAATTATTGCGTTTGATAACGGAAGAGATGCTATATGAGCGTATCCGATGAGGGGCTTCAGTATCAAGTTTACTATAAATGAAATAAGATATGTTGCGCCGACACCGATAAGTCCCGCAAGAAGACCCACGATAAAGGTTTCTGCGTTGAAGAGGTGGCTGACGTCCTTTTTGCGACCGCCAAGCGCGCGGATAACTCCAATCTCCTTGATTCGCTCAACTACCGATACAAATGTTATAATTCCTATCATAACGGTGGAAACGACAAGCGATACCGACGTAAACGCGATAAGCGCGTATGATACGATGTCTATCATCGTGTTTATCATGTTTATAATAAGCTCAAGAGTGTCGGTATAGGTAACTCTGCTTCTCTCATCCTTCGTGAGATTTTTGTCTCCCACGGTGAGTGAGCCGTCATAATCGTTCCATTCGTCAAGATAATTTGTAACTAAATCCTTTTCATCAAAAGATTTCGGATAAATTGATATACTGTTTGCAATATCTACTCCGCCGAACATTCTTGCGCTTGCGGTTTTGATGCTGGTCATATCAATGCCTGTTGCACCGCCCATGCCGCCGGTCGTTCCGCCCGATGAAGAGCCGCCCATGCTGCCCATTGCGCCGAGCATATCTTCAATGCCGTAGGTTTCACCGACGAAAGCAGTGCCTGTCTTTACCGTTCCCGCCTCCGAGGAAAGAATGGGGCGGTATTCGTAGCTGTAATAAATACCTACGTTCATTCCGTTGTAGGACATTGAGGTTATATCGCCCTTTTCGGCAATGTAATTTACAATTTCACTGTCAATATTTTTCTCAAGTATATGGTTGGTGAGAGCTTCGGTGTAATAAATACCCGAGGAAAGACAGCCGTAGCTTGTTTCTTCGTTTGCGATAAGGATTCCGACAACTTTGAGCTCAATTCCGTCACCTAAGATATCAGCCGAGTTGTAGTTGTAATCAAACACCTTAGAGTTTGCAACCGTTTGTCCGCCGGGAAGCGTTACCGTATCGGGACATTTCGTATACAAAAGGTCGTTCTGATACCACGTAAAAGTTTTTTCATCGTTCATAAGCGCTGAGTAATCAAAGTACTCGACGTCAAGCTCGGGATTATAGCGCTCGTCGGGATTTCCTTCGTCGTCCTTCGAAACTTTATATATCAGATTGTAGAATTGTTCCTCGGTATAGTATCCGAGACGGGCAAGAAGCATATCCGAAAGCTCTTGATTGCTGTTAAGAACAAGCATGACTTCGTTATATTCGTCTGCAATTTCTCCGTAAACGTCATACTGCCCCGCTATATAATCGGGATTGTTCGGCGCTTGAGCAAAAGAGGGAACTATTTGCGTGATGTAGCTTGCGTATTGAGCAAATTTTGTGTCTTTCAGAACCGACGTGTATATATCGGTCAACGCCGCAATCGAGATGTTTTCGGTTTTCTTATCCGTGCCCGAGCCAATTACAAAATCCGTGAAAACCGAGTAGGACATATCTATTCCGTAATCGAGAATCATGGCGTTGTAATATTCCTTGGGCATATTCTTTACGTAGTTAACGTATTTTTCCGAAATATCGTTCTGAATTATGAGAGAATCACTGAATTCGCTCATGTCGGCAATGTATTTTATAAGCGAATTTATGTAGGCTCTGTTAGGCTTTTTGACGATTTCCTGCTTCTGAGTGCTATTCATCAGATCGGTTATCGCATTCATATCATACGTCGTTTCGGTAATAGTAATGGGGTTTCCCGAAAGCATATCATCCTGCATCGATGCGATATATCCCTTAATACCTGCAGAGAAAGCCAAAACTACCGCAATACCGATAATACCGATAGAGCCCGCAATACCAACCATCGTGGTTCTTCCTTTTTTGGAAAGCAGGTTCTTCGCCGATAGCATAAACGCCGTGAAAAATGACATCTTTGCCTTTTCCTTGCGGGATTTGCTTATTTTCTTTTTTTCCTTTTTGCTTTCCGCCTGCTCAAGAAGGGCGGCAAACTCCTCGTTTTCCTTTTTGTTCGTAATTTCGCACTCAAGCGCTTCCTCCTCTGGCGAGAACGGATTTGTGTCCTCAATAACGTTACCGTCAAGGAGTCTGACTATTCTCGTTGAGTATTTATCTGCAAGCTCGGGATTGTGAGTTACCATTATTACAAGGCGTTCACCCGAAATTTCTTTGATAAGCTCCATTATTTGAACCGACGTTACGGTATCAAGCGCGCCCGTTGGCTCGTCTGCGAGAAGTATTTCGGGGTCGTTTACGAGTGCGCGCGCAATTGCAACTCTCTGGCACTGACCGCCTGAGAGCTGATTGGGCTTTTTATAATACTGTCCCTTAAGACCGACTCGGTCAAGAACGTCTTTGGCTCTTTTAATTCTATCCTCACGGCTTACTCCCGATATAGTGAGAGCAAGCTCCACGTTGCCGAGAATCGTCTGATGCGGGATAAGGTTATAGCTCTGAAATATAAAGCCTATTCTATGATTTCTGTATACGTCCCAATCCCTGTCCTTATAGGACTTCGTGCTTCTGCCACCTATGATAAGGTCGCCCGAGGTATAGTGGTCAAGACCGCCGATTATGTTAAGAAGGGTCGTTTTTCCGCATCCCGAAGGTCCGAGGATGGATACGAATTCCTTCTTGCGAAAGGATATGCTGACGCCCTTTAGCGCGGATACCGTTTCAGACGACGTGACGTAATCTTTTTTAATCTCCTTTAACTGAAGCATTTTTTAAAATCTTCCTTCTTTAATATATTGCAGAATGATTATACTATATAATTATGAACAAAAAATAACCTTTTGAAAAAAATATTATAAATAATCGGATTAAATTATTAACATAAAACAAATTATTAGTTAACAAAATAGTGTTAGAATAAAATAGGAGGTGAGCTTATGAGAAAAATTTGCAGAGTCTTTTTTTCAAGATATTTTATTTCAGCGGCGCTCATACTTGCAGAGCTTGTCCTTCTAGGATATATTCTGTTTTGGGCATATGAGTATTCATGGATAGCATTGCTTTTTTTTGCCGCAGTCAATGCCGCAGCTCTCATAAGCCTTATAAATAGGGATGCAAATCCCGAATACAAGGTCTCCTGGCTCGCTGTTATAACGGTTTTGCCGCCGTTTGGCGCAGCTCTGTATTCAATTTTTTATTCAAGACGTCTCTCACGCAAAAACGCTGAGTTTATGAGACGTATATACGATAATTTGGACGATTTTCGTTACACGGTTGACGGGAAGGCAACGAAAGGGGAGGAGGAATTTGGGTTGCTCCATTCGGAGCTGCCCCTTGCTGCAGGCAAGGCGCACGCAATATTGAACGACGACAGACTTGCAAACATTTATTTACAAAGCTCATCAAGATTCTTTTCGAGCGGAGAGGATATGTTTGAAAGTATTTTGGAGGATTTAAGTAAGGCGAAAAAGTACGTTTTCCTCGAGTATTTTATCATAGAAGAAGGAAAAATGTGGGATAGGATACACGCCTTACTAAAGCAAAAGGTCCGAGAGGGTGTTGAGGTGCGTCTTTTATACGACGATATCGGTTGTATGAAGACTCTGCCCGCAAGATATGACAGAAGGCTTTGTGCAGAGGGAATAAAATGCAAAAGATTTTCGCCCGTCAGCCCCCGCATTTCGACCGCGCATAACAACCGTGACCACAGAAAAATACTTATAGTTGACGGCCGCGTTGCATACACCGGTGGCATAAATATAGCCGACGAGTATATAAACCGCAAAAAGCGCTTCGGCTATTGGAAGGATGGAGGAATCAGAATAGAGGGCGAGGCTGTTCTTGGTTTTTTAAAGCTTTTTCTTTCATCGTGGGATTTTACCGCGGGGTCGTTAAGCGAAGTTGACAAATATTCGTCGGACGTCATACCCGCACCCGTATCTGACGGCGGCTTTTATATTCCTTTTGGCTCCGGACCCGCGCCGGTTTACGAAAGACCCGTCGGTAAAAACGCCCTGTTGAATCTTATAAATCAAGCCGAAAAATATCTTTATATCACAACGCCGTATTTGATTGTTGATTACGATTTGACCGAGTCTTTAAGAAACGCGGCTTTGCGAGGGGTTGACGTTCGTATAATAACTCCCGGAGTTGCCGACAAAAAGCTAATAAAGATTATGACGAAAAGCTCTTATCCGTATCTGATGAGGGCAGGGGTGCGGATCTACGAGTATGCGCGCGGCTTCATACATGAGAAAACAATCCTATCCGATGACCTGTACGCCATCGTCGGAACGATAAATCTTGATTACAGAAGTCTCGTGCATCATTTTGAGGACGCCGTTTGGATGTGCGGCACGCCGACCGTCCGTAAAATACGCGAAGAGTTTATAAAGACCGTATCCGTGTCAAATCAAAAGGATTCAAAAGCGGCAAGGCTTACCCCTCTTGAATGGATAGTACGGAATCTTATCAGAATTTTTGCGCCTCTTCTGTGATGAAAAAACAAACAGAGCAAGAGAATTGAAGGAATTTTCTCCTTTTACTCTTGCTCTTTCTGACGTTATTTAAATTAAGCCGTATTTTGAATCGTTATACCGACTCGATTGCAAATACTACGTAATCAAGATTCTCAAGCTCTTTTGAAATCTTTGTCGGAGGAGTGGTGTTTTTTGCGTTGTTTATGTTTGCTTCAATTCCGACGTTACCGTTCGTGCCGCTTCTTGGAGAGGTTACCTGTATGCCCGAAGCACCGTAGGTCGATTCCAGATGCTTGATGGCTAATCTGATGTTTGCATCGCTCTTGATTTCGACGTACATACCGAATCTTCTCTGTTGCTTGCCAAGCTTATACTCAAGCTTATGTAAGAGAGTAACGGTGAGAAAGGCTGCAGCGAATACGACCAGTGCGCCCTCGTAAAAGCCCGAACCGAGCGCAAGACCGATCGTTGCCGTAGTCCATACGCACGCCGCAGTAGTAAGACCGGTAATCTGAAAACGTCCCTTTACAAGTATTGTTCCGACACCCAAAAAACCGATTCCGGAAATCACCTGAGCCGAAACACGCATAGGGTCGGAGTTTTCGTATCCAAGAATTTCGCGCGCATAAAATCCTATCATAACGGTAAGTGCCGCGCCGAGACAGACGAGAATATGAGTTCTCATTCCCGCAGCGCGCCCTTGCTTTCCGCGTTCGATTCCGATAAGACCTCCGGCTAATATCGCAAGAAATACTCTAAGCGCAATTGAAGCTAAATTCAACTCTCTGAGATATTCCAATACTTCCCAAAACCACATTTTAAATTACCTCCGCCCATAAAAATATGATAGATTATAACATATGTGAAATGATAAGTCAAGGAAAAAAAGAAAATATATAAAATGTTTTGTTTTTTGTTCAAAAAAACGGCAAAAGACAGATGCATACTGTTAAATTATGATATTTTCAGTAAATATGTGACCAAGAATTGAAAAAACATCTTGCAAAAAAGCTTTCGGGAATGTATAATTATAATGGGGTAGGTTGGAAAATATGAAGAAATACCCAAATAAACAGCGGATTTTATGAAAGAATTCATAGGGAGGGCGTATGATAAGCTACGAAAAGGTAAAAAGCAACGAGGATATTAAGAAATATATTGTTGCCGCAGACGAATCGCTTAAGGCTCTCGGATATACGGAGCATAGCTTTGCGCACGTTGGAAAATGCGCTGAATGCGCGGCGTATATATTAGGCTCAATCGGAAGTGACGCTCATACCGTTGAGCTAGCTAAAATCGCGGCGTACCTTCACGATATCGGAAATCTCGTAAACAGAATAGAGCATTCGCAAAGCGGCGCGGTTATGGCGTTTCGTATTCTCGATAAAATGGGTATGCCCGCCGAGGATATCGCATCGGTCGTAACTGCGATAGGAAATCACGACGAGGGAACCGGAGTTCCCGTAAACGAAGTTGCGGCAGCCCTTATTCTTGCCGATAAATCCGACGTAAGACGCTCCCGTGTGAGAAATTCTGATTTTTCAACCTTTGATATACACGACAGAGTCAACTATTCGGTTGAAAGCTCTGAGCTGGTTATCAATGCCGAATCAAAAGAAATCGTTTTAAACCTTAAAATAGACACGAAAATCAGCTCGATTATGAATTACTTTGAAATATTCCTCGAGCGTATGCTGCTTTGCAGCAGAGCGGCGGACAAGCTCGGGCTGAATTTTAAACTGACGATAAACGGTCAGCAGTTCATCTAAAACGTCTTTGCGTATGCAACTGTTTGATTTTAAAATACAACGGAGGCTTCTATGCAGCAGGATTTAACAGAACTCAGAAACAAAAGCGCGTTTATATGCGATATGGACGGCGTAATCTATCACGGAAACAGAATTATTCCGAACGTTCGCGAATTTGTGTCATGGCTTCGCGATAACGGCAAAAAATTCCTCTTCCTTACCAATTCCTCGGAGCGTTCTCCGCGCGAGCTTGCGCAAAAGCTCGGAAGAATGGGGCTTGAGGTTGACGAAAGTCATTTTTACACAAGCGCGCTTGCCACGGCATCCTTTCTTGAAAGTCAGTGCAAGGGCGGCTCGGTGTACGTTATAGGCGAGCCCGGACTCACGTTTGCACTCTATGAAGCAGGCTTCAGCATGAACGACGTTAACCCCGATTACGTTGTTTTCGGAGAAACCCGTTCGCTTAATTATGAGAAAATCGAAAAGGCTGTCCGCCTCGTTATGAACGGTGCAAAGCTTATCGGCACAAACAGCGACCTTACGGGTCCGTCGGAGAACGGAATTATTCCTGCCTGCCGCGCGCTTGTATCCCCCATCGAAATGACGACGGGAAAGAGCGCCTATTTCGTAGGAAAGCCCAACCCCCTTATGATGCGCCACGCCTTGAAAAAGCTGGATTGCCACAGAGTTGATGCGGCAATCATAGGTGACAGAATGGATACCGACATAGTAGCGGGAATCGAGAGCGAGCTTGACACGGTACTCGTCCTTTCGGGCGTATCAACGCCGGAAACGGTGAACAAATTCCCCTACAGACCTAAATACATTCTCCGCGACGTCGGTGAAATTGCGGGCATTTAAACGACAATTCAATTTTTACAGGAGATATAAATGGATATAATTTTTGATATTTTAAGCTTGTTTTGCGGTCTTGCTCTTTTTCTTTACGGAATGGATATCATGGGCGACTCGCTTAAAAAAAGCGCGGGTAATCAGCTTAAAACCATACTCGGCAAGATGACCTCGAATCCTCTTAAGGGATTTTTGCTGGGTCTTGGTGTTACGGCGGTCATTCAGTCTTCGTCGGCAACGACGGTTATGGTAGTCGGCTTCGTTAACTCGGGCACGATGACTCTTTTGCAGTCCGTCGGCGTTATTATGGGTGCTAACGTAGGTACTGCCGTTACCGCTTGGCTTACGGCCCTCTCAAGTCTTGGCGGTGATGAGAGCGCGGCGGCGCTCGGATTCGTCGAATGGCTTAAGCCGGACGCATGGATGCCCGTGCTTGCCGTTATAGGTATATGCCTTATAATGTTCGCAAAGCGCGGAAAGAAGAAGGACGTCGGTCACATTCTTCTCAGCTTTGCAATTCTTATGGTGGGTATGGACCTTATGTCAGGCGCCGTTAAGGACTACGGCGAAACCCTGAAGCCTATTTTCACAATGTTCTCAAATCCCATTCTCGGTGTTCTTGCGGGACTTATACTTACCGTTGTAGTTCAGTCCTCGTCGGCTTCGGTCGGTATTCTTCAGTCGCTCACTATGACGGGCGCTATCACCTACGGCGCGGCTATTCCGATAGTTATGGGTCAGAATATCGGTACCTGCGTTACCGCGCTTATTTCTTCAATCAGCGCAAACAGAAACGGTAAGCGCGCCGCCATGATACACCTTTATTTCAATATAGTAGGCGTCGCAATCTGGCTTTCTCTTTACTACGTTATCAATTCACTGATAGGTCTTATTCCTGCCGATGCCGCAATAAACGCTTGGGGCGTTGCCGGAGTGCATACGGTATTCAAAATTTTCTCGGTGCTTGCAATCGCTCCCTTCTATAAACAGCTTGAAAAGCTCGCAAGGCTCACCGTGCGCGATAAGAAGGACGAAAACGAAACCGTCAACAAGCTCGACGAGCGTCTTTTCGAAACTCCCTCTATCGCCGTGGGACAGGCAACTGCGGTTACCAGAGAAATGGCGGATATATCTATCCTCGCGCTCAAAAAATCGCTTTCGCTTTTTGATGCGTATGATTCCAAGGCAGCGGACGAGGTGCGCGACCTTGAGGACCGCGCCGATAAATTTGAGGATGCTCTCGGAAGCTATCTCGTAAAGCTTTCGGGCTGTGATATAAGCGACAACGACGCTATGCAGATAACGAAGCTGCTCCATATCATAGGTGACCTTGAGCGTATCTCCGACCACTCTGTAAACATCGTAGAGTCGGCAGAAGAAATGAAGGACAAAAAAATTTCCTTCTCGGCTCAGGCAACCGAAGAAATGCAGGTTATGCGTTCCGCAATTAATGAAATTCTTGATATCACGCTTAAGTCCTTCCTCGAGGACGACGTTCGTCTTGCCGAAGAGGTAGAGCCTATCGAAGAGGTCGTTGACGACCTTCGAGACCAGATAAAGCTCAATCATATTATAAGACTTCAAAAGAGCGAATGCACGATCGAGCACGGCTTCGTCCTCTCCGACCTTCTCACGAATTTCGAGAGAGTATCCGACCACTGCTCAAACATCGCCGGCTGCGTAATAGAAATCTCCAAGCTCGGCGACCTCGACATGCACAAGCATAACGAGGAAACCGTCGAAAGCGTCGAATTTAAACAGAAATACGTTTACTACCAGCAGAAATATAAGCTTGAAAAGTAATTCGGGACGACATAATTGCCGAGCAATTGCAGAAAATCGCAATTGCTCGGTTTTCTATTTTCCCAAATTTTACCTCGTTAAAATGCACAATCGGTTTTGTATAGATTTCACGAACTTTTGCACGCACCCCAAAAACCGACAAAAAATGCTTTACAAAGCGTATTTTTCCTTGGTATAATTAAGATAGAAAAAACAATCCGAAGCATCTACCTCGGTAGCAAACAACCCGTTCATATACAGAGGTTATTACTACGATGCTGACCTTGGATTGTATTATCTTAATACAAGATATTACGATGCAAAGACGGGTAGGTTTTTAAATGCTGACGAAATGATGTCTGGTGTTAACGGAAGTTTGCACGGTTTTAATCTTTACGTGTATTGTTTCAACAATCTGATTATGAATACCGACTATACAGGTAATTGGCCGTCTTGGAATGACATAAAGAAGAAGGTTAAACACGTAAAAGACACTGTAAAAGAAACATGCAGCATAGTTTTTACCAAAGAGTTTGTAGTACATACACTGAATAGTGCAATCTCCAACTTTGAGGCTCAAGCCGGTATTACAGTTGGAATGGGCGGAGAATTTGAATTTGGAAACGGAAAACAAAATAGGATTTCGCTTGAGGCCGGTTCCAGAGTTGATATAGTTGGAATTCAATTTAAGAACGGTAAAATTAGATTTGGACACGTAGGCCGTTCCGCCCTTGCAATCAGTGTCGGCGATTGGACTTTTGGACCGCAAAGTGATACATATGAGTCTATGGATTCCGGTCCTGATGATCCAAAAAGTGATCCTTATTATTGGGAAAATTCAAAATCGCATAGTCGTTCGGCAGCGTATGTGCTCGGATATCAGTACGGTATCTCATTTTCAACAAGCGGCTTTCTTATGGATATTGAAGAATATATTAATAGCAGGAGATAAAAAGATTCATGAAGAGAAAAATTTCTGTTATACTCTTATCGCTATTGATAATAATTGGCGTTTTTAGCTTATTTATGTCTTTTTTCGTTCCTGAACCTGCAAGCGACTATTTTTCTAAGACATGTGGTTTAATATTCTTTACGATAATATGGGCATTTGAAATTAAAAACGCCCATATACCACCAAAAAAAGTGATTAATACCTCTAGATCCTTTTGGATAGCCCGGGGTAAGCCTAACGTTTACAGATATCATATGACAGCACTTTTTTTGCTATCCTTCATTTCTGCGTTTTATTTCTTTGTTAGGGCAATAATTGCTTTGTTTAGTTGACCGATGTTGTAAAAATCCGCGGAGTAGATATGAAAATTTTCAAAAAAAGATGTTTGGCATACATTATTGATGCTTTCATATACAGTTTTCTTTTAGTCTTTTTTCATGAGTTCGTTTACACACCGACACAGCCGTTAGTTAACTTGATTTTGTTTTGTCCATTTTTTCTGAAAGACTGTCTTTTCGGAAACGCAAGCATCGGAAAAAAGATTGTAGGTATAGTCGTTTATGATAACTGTTGGAATAAGCCAACCTTAATGCTGTCTATAAAACGAACTGTAATGACGTCAATATTCGGTTATATATTGATTTGGAAATCGGTGTTTATAGGCGGCAGTAAAATGGTTTTGTTTGAATGGGAAAAGAACGTCATCAAAACCTTTGTTATAGATAAAAAGGTCTACAAAAACCTCAAGGCTGATGCTGAAAAAATGGACGGCGAATTTTCAAAAAACATGACGGAACTTTATATGATGTATCTCCGCGATTTTTACTTGAAATAGCATTTATAGGTTGAAAATATCATTCTAAATAGCAACCGTTAAATTTCTTAAGACGTACACCCCTGCTTAAAATTTGGGCAGGGGTGTTTTTATGTCTGTTTATTTTATTTCTTTAAGAAATTCTCCGATTCGTGAGAGCGCTTCTTTTATATGGTCAACCGAGTAGCAGTAGGACGCTCGGACGTAGCCCTCGCCGCCCTCGCCGAATGCCGTGCCGGGAACCAGCGCGACGCGCTTTGAGTAGAGGAGCTTTTCGCAGAACTCGTCGCTCGTCATGCCTGTAGATTTTATAGAGGGGAAGGCGTAGAATGCGCCTTTCGGCTCTCGGCAGGTGAGTCCGAGATTGCAAAATCCTTTGACAATGATTTTGCGGCGCGCGTCGTATTCCTCTTTCATTCTTTCGACCTCTCCGTCACAGGAGCGCAGAGCCTCTGCCGCGGCATACTGCGAGGTCGTCGGCGCGCACATTATAGCAAACTGATGGATTTTTGTAATTTGTTTTATAATTTCGGCGGGTCCGCAGACATAGCCGAGCCGCCAGCCCGTCATCGAAAAGGTTTTTGAAAAGCCGTTTATCAGCAGCGTTCTTTCCTTCATTCCCTCGATGCTTGCAATCGAGGTATGCTCTGCGCCGAAGGTCAGCTCTGCGTATATCTCGTCGGAGATAACAATAATGTTTTTCTCGCGCAAAACTTTTGCAATAGCTTCAAGGTCGGTTTTTTCCATTATTGCTCCCGTGGGATTGCACGGGTAGGGCAGAATTAAGGCTTTCGTGCGCTCGGTAATCTTTTCAAGAAGCTCGTTGGGCGTTATTTTAAAATTGTTTTCAGCTTTGGTTTTTATTATAACGGGTGTACCGCCCGCAAGTCTTGTTATCGGTTCGTAGCAAACGTAGCTCGGCTGAGGAATTATTACCTCGTCCCCCGGATTCACTATCGCGCGGATTGCCGCGTCTATTGCTTCGCTGCCGCCTATCGTTACGAGAATATCCGTGCTTGGCGCATAGGATACCGAATATTTTCTTTCTACGTAGCGGGATATTTCGCGTCTTAAATCATCAAGGCCGCGGTTTGAGGTGTATCTTGTCCTTCCGTGCTCAAGCGAGCGTATTCCCGCGCTTCTTATCTGCCATGGCGTTCTGAAATCCGGTTCTCCTACACCGAGTGATATTACGTCCTCCATTGTGTTCGCAATGTCAAAAAACTTTCTTATTCCCGACGGCTTGATTTTCGTTGCCGCATCGGAAAGGATCTTTGAATAGTCTATCATAGCGAAATTCTTCCTCTTCCGTCTTCTTCGCCGTCATTAAGCTCAACGCCGAATTCCTTATATCTGCGCATTATAAACTGAGTTTTGGTTGAGGTGACCGAGTCTATAACGGCGAGCTGCCTTGCAACGAAGGAGGAAACCTCCTCAAAGCTTCTGCCCGTAACGACGACGGTAAGGTCACACGCTCCCGATGCAAGCCACACCGATTCAACCTCGGAATATTTTGCAATTCGTTCCGCAACCTCGTCAAAGCCGAGTCCGGCTTTAGGCGTTACCTTAAGCTCGATTATTGCGCTGACTGCACCCGTGTTGACTTTTTCCCAGTCTATAACGCATTTGTAACCGCGGATAATGCCGTCTTTTTCCATCTCCCGAATCTCGCGCTTTACCTCGTCGGGAGTAAGCTCGGCGACGGTTGCAATATCCTCGATGTCCATTCTTGCGTTCTTTTCAAGAAGCTTCAAAATTTTCAAATTCATATTTTTCCCCTTTCAAATAAAAAAGCCCGTAAGCATATTTCTATGCTACGGACGAATATAATTTCGTGATACCACCGTAATTCAAGCGCACCTCGCAGTGCTCTCCTCAGTAAGTCCCCAACAGGACCGTAGCGCAATAACGGGCGCACCCGCCGGAATTTAGCCGCATTTGGGTTCTCTCCGAGGCTCACGGACTGCTTCATACGCTGCCGCCAAGGGCTTTCACCAACCGCCCTCTCTCTGAAGTACGTCCTTGCGTATTACTCCTTCCGATCATTGCCTGTGACGTATATTATAACGGATTTTGTAGCATTTGTCAAGAGGTAATTTTTGACATATATTGAAAGAGAAATTTTGTGGCTGTAAATTCAGCATATTTCGACGCGCAGAGCCGCGTAAAGATAATAATTGACAAAATTAAACAAATAATGTATAATAAAAAGTGCGTTGCTTCAAATCTCATAAAATAATTGCATTTTGGAGGCCTTATGGTTTACGTACTCTATAACACAACTTCCGGTTCTCATTACGGCAAGGAGCGAATTGAGTCTAAGATATCATCGGTATTCCCCGGTGAAGAAATAACGCTTGACAGTACTATTGAAGTTGAGGACAAGCAATCCTTTATAGATAAGCTTTGCGAGGGTGACAGATTGGTGCTTGTCGGCGGAGACGGAACGCTCAATCATTTCGTAAACGGAATAGAGGACAGGGAATATCCCTTCCCGATATACTGCTATGCCGCAGGAACGGGTAATGATTTTATAAACGACGTTACGGGGCATAAGTCCGACGAGCTTATCAAGATAAACGAATACATAAAAAGACTTCCGATTATTGAAGTAAACGGACAGACCTATAAATTTATAAACGGCATTGGCTACGGAATTGACGGCTGGGCGTGTGAAGAGGGTGACAAATTCAGAGAGAAGAAGGGAGGAGCAGCTCCCAACTATACGACGATTGCAATTAAAGGACTTCTATATAAATTCAAGACGGTCAACGCCAAGGTTACCGTCGACGGTGCTACAAGAGAGTATAAAAACGTCTGGATGGTTCCGTCAATGAACGGAAGATATTTCGGCGGCGGAATGATGGTGACTCCCGCGCAGGACCGACTTAACGAGGGAAGAGATCTCTCGGTAGTCGTTGTAACCTGCAGATCCCGTCTCAAGCTTCTTACGATTTTTCCGAAAATATTCAAGGGCAATCACGTAAAGCATACCGACGTTTTCAAGGCATTTACGGGCAAAGACGTTAAGGTTGAATTTGACAGACCGATAGCTCTTCAGGTTGACGGCGAAACCGTGCTCGGAGTTACCTCATATGCGGTTAAAAGCTTTGCGCTTTTGAAAGAACCAGTTGAGGCTTGATCATATGAAAATTACGGTAATCGGCGATATTATGTGTGAGCCGCCGGTGCTTAAGGCATCGAAAAAGGGCGACGGAACATATAATTTTGACGGTGTTTTTGAAAAGATGCGCCCGATGTTTGCCGACGCTGACTACGTAATCGGAAATCTTGAATTTCCGCTTGCCGGCGAGCAGATGAAGTATACAGACAGCTTTTACGATTTTAACGCGCCGATAGAATTTGCCGAGGCGGCAATGCGCGCGGGAATAGACCTCACGTCAACCGTCAACAATCACACCCTTGACCGAGGCGGAGAGGGAATGCTTCGCACGGTAAGGGCGCTTGACGAGATAGGCTTTGCAAACGTAGGCGTTACTCTGCCCGAAAAGGATCGTTCCGAGGCATACTACTTTGAGCTTGGCGGCGTGAAATATGCGGTTATAGCCTATACTTATACTACGAACAAAAGACTTTCCAAAGAAGAAAGTGAGCTTCTCCCTTGCATAAACTATCTTCGCAACCCGAAATCCCCAACATATTTGCCATACGTAAGAAAAAAGATGAAGAATTGGGTTGACAAGCTTTTCAGGAATGCAAAGACCGAAACCTGCGCCAGAATTAAAACCTTGTTCGGTATGCCGGGCACGATAGAGAGGGCGGACGATTTCATTGATTTTGAGTCCTGCGAACCGTTCATCTCAAAATTCGTGTCGGATATCAAAGCGGCAAAGGAAAAAGCGGATTTTGTTATTGTTTATCCGCACGTCGGCGGACAGTTTAATCCCGAGCCGGGTACGTTTTCAAAATACGTAATACACGAGGCTGTCAAGGCAGGTGCTGACGCTGTTTTTGCATCGCACTCGCACATGGTGCAAAGAATTAAAACGGTTGTAGGAAAGCCTTGCGCGTTCTCACTCGGAAACTTCAATATGTCGACTCATTCGGCGATAACGGTTAAGAAAAACCTGCCGAACTATGGACTTGCGGTTCATCTTTATATGAAAGAAAAAGAACTTGAGAAGATGACCTTTTCCATAACCAAGGGCATTGAGCCAAACGGAAAACAGATATCTACCTATCCGGTGGATACACTCTATCACGAGCTTGGAAAGAAAGACAGAAAGAAGCTTATAAAAGACGTTAAAAAGGTTTATAAATTCGCCACGGGTAAGGAGATATCGGGCGAAATTATACGCCGCGAGTATGATTTTATATAATAGAAAAGGATAGCAGATATAAAAATCGGCTATCCTTTTTTGCTTTTAGAGTAAGATTTCCTCACCGTCAGCGGTGAAGCAATTTGTTATTTTAATTTTATCGTTGTCTTCGGCCTTTATGTCGGGCTCGAAGAGAAAGGCACAGTTTGTCAGCATTGAGAGGTTGCCGCCTTTAAATTCAAAGCTGCTTTTCTTTCCTACGGTAAATGAATCAAAGGTAATGTTGGTGGAATTTTCAACTATTACCTTTGAGTAGTGCAACTGACAGGCGGAGAAAACGTAGCCCCATTTTGCGCCGTAAACCGCAATTCCAACACCTTTATTGTCATCTGAGTGGTTAAAGGTGCAGCCGACCGCGCATCCGTGAGCCTGGTTGTTTGCCTTGCCGTTTGAGTTGTCTATTACAAATCCCGTTTTGTTAGAGGTGAATCCGCAGCCTGTGAACACATTATTGCCACCGTTGTTTATACAGCCGTAAAGGTTTTCAGTGCAAAGCATATTGGTAAACTCGTGATACTCGCTGAAATACGGAATGTAAATGCCGGCGCCAGAGTTCCATATATGACAGTTAGATGCGGTGATTGAGGAGCGGGGAGAGTATCCCGTGTTGCGTAATGTTATGCCGCCGCCCGAAAATGCCGTAATAAAGCAATCGCTGATAATTGAATGCTTGTTCTGGCTTTCGAAGTCTTTCGTTTCGCTCGCGCTGCCCTCGAAAAGTATGCCGTGACGCTCGCCAACCTCTGAGGGAAGCTCTTTTTTTTCTTCGCATCCTCTGATCTCAAGATTTTTGACGGTGCAAAATGAGCCGAGCGTGATTGCCGCGCCCGACTGTATTTGGGGCAAGAGTATAAGCTTTGTTGCCGCGCCCATGCCGAAAATCGAGCTGCCGTTCGGCATTTTTATTCCGCTTACGTAGAATTTGCCCGGTCCAAGCTCGCATACTCCGAACTCGGCGAGCCTTTTTTCTATTTCTGCCGTGGCGTCGGATATGTCCTTTTTGCTTGAAAGGCGGAAATCAAAATCCAAAGTGTTCATTTTATCGCTTCTCCTTAGTTACAGCTTCGCGGTCTCTCCCGCTTTGACAAGGATATTGTTACCCTTGTAGAAAATATAAACATCCATTGCCGACGGGTTTTCAACAAGGGTGAGATCGGCGGAAAATACCAGTCTGTTGAATGCCTCAACGTATTTGTAAATCTCCATATTCGTTGCATGCCAAACGTCGTCACGCTCAGCCATTTTCTGTCCGAATTTCTCAATTACGTCCCAGTTGTTATCCCTCGGGAACTCATAGCTGTGACCCCAAAGGTAGAAAAGCTTCGGTTTTTTTGACCAGAAAGAAGCCTTTCCGGATTCCGCGAAAAATTCATCGACCAGCTCAAAAAGCCTGGGGTGGTTGTGATGGCAGGTAGGATGTAATGACAGCCAATTATCGGGAATATCAAAGCTTTCTGTCGCTTTGGTGGTCCTGCAATAAACCACGCCTGCCGAGCGAAGCATATCTATGACCTCGTCATTATACGAGCCGTTGGCATAAGCCATGCCGCGAATTATTCTTCCAAAGGTTTTCTCAAGGCACTCTCTGTCCGCAACAACATCACGCATTGCGAGAGCGGGCTCTACCTTTGCAAGCGACAGATGATTGTATCCGTGCATAGCAATTTCGGTATCGTCACCGAAAATCGCCTTTATTTCTTCTGCAGAGTGTCTGTTAGGGTGGCGCCCTTCGAAAGCCACGGAGTTAATGTTGAACGTACCTTTAAGACCGTATTTTCGCATTATCTCAATGAGTTTTGCATCGTCCTTTACGCCGTCATCATAGCTAAGCGTGCAGGCTTTGGTTAAAAAGCCGGGAAATCTCAGAAAACTTTCCATTATCATAAATTTATCTCCTTTAAGTTTTATTTCAGAGCGTACAAACAGTCTCGCCCGATTTTACGATTATATCCCTGTCGTTATATCTCAGATACAAATCAATAGCGGAAAGGTTTTCGGCGTATGAGCCGTCAGCTGAGAATTTGAGAGAGTAAAACGCCCGTACGTAGTTGTAAATCTCTATATTCGTAGCTTTCCAAACGGTATCGTTCTTTCCCATTATCTCGCAGAAACGCTCGATAACCTCCCAGTTGTCGTCCCTCGGGAATTCATAGCTGTGTCCCCAAAGATAGAAAAGTCTTGGCTTCCTTGTCCAGAAATTGTTCGGAACGGGGTCCTGAAGAAATTTATCCACAAGCTCGAAAAGCTTAGGATGATTATGATGGCAGGTCGGATGCAGAGTAAGCCATTCTGTCGGAATTTCAAAATCCTCGGTTGCCTTTGTCGTTCTTGCATAGGCTACGTCCGACATGCGAAGCATTTCCAGGACCTCATCGTTATATGAGCCGTTTGCGTAAGCAAGTCCGCGGATCACCCTTCCGAAAGTGTTCTCAAGATGCTCGCGATTTGCTATTATATCGCGGAGTCCGAGCGATGAGGGATATTTTTCAAGAACAAGATGCCTGTATCCGTGCAGTGCTATTTCGATATCATCGCCGCGGAGGTTAAGCCAATCCTCGCTCTTTAATAATTTTTCGTCGGTGCTTAACAGATTCCGTGAGTTAAGGTTAAAGGTGCCCTTTACGCCATGCTTGCGCATTATTTCAATAAGATGTTTGTCGTAAATCATTCCGTCATCGTAGCTGAGCGTACATGCCCGGGTTACAAATCCCGGAAATCTGAAAACCGATTGCAGCATCATAATTAAAGATCCCCTAAAAGTTTTTACTTTATTTTATCACCAAAGCTATGTTGTGTCAATATTAACTTGAATTTAAAATAAATTTGTGCTACAATAAATCAGACATAATTTCTGCGAGGTAGTATGAAGATAGGAAACACAGAGTTGAAATACGGCTTGATGCTTGCTCCGATGGCGGGTTTTACCGACAGGGCGATGCGTTTTGTCTGTCACAGGTACGGATGCGAGTATTCTGTCAGTGAAATGGTAAGCGCAAAGGCTGTGTGCTTTAAGGATAAAAAAACTCACGCGTTGGCATGTATCATGGCTGACGAGGGACCGTGCGCTGTTCAGATATTCGGCTCTGAGCCCGAAATAATGGCTGAAGCCGCCGAGGTGCTTTCGGCGGGGGAGGACGGCGGCGTGCCGCCTGTTGCAATAGATATAAATATGGGTTGCCCCGTGCCAAAGGTTTTTTCAAACGGAGAGGGCTCGGCTCTTATGAGGGATCCCGATTTGATTTATAGAATAGTAAAGGCGGTATCTTCAAATATATCTATTCCCACAACGGTGAAAATGCGTGCGGGAATAGACAAAAATTCCAGAAATGCCATAGAATGTGCTTTGGCGGCAGAAGAGGGCGGAGCAGCCTTAGTTGCGCTTCACGGACGCACCCGTGTTGAAATGTATTCGGGGAGAGCAGATATGGAAATCATTAAAGATGTAAAGAGCAGTTTACATATACCCGTAATTGCAAACGGAGATGTCACATCGGGCATAGATGCGCTTTCGGTGCTTTCGGCGACCGGTGCTGACGGCATTATGGTTGGCCGTGCAGCGATTGGAAACCCCTTCGTGTTTTCAGATATACTCTCGGCTTTGTCGGGCGGTGTGTTTTGTGAGCCTGATATTGAAGAGAAAATAGATACAGCTCTTTTACAGCTATCCGTTGCTATTTCCGAAAAGGGCGAGAGCGTTGCGGTAAGAGAGGCAAGAAAGCAAATTGCACTGTATCTTCGTGCTTTTAAAGGCGCAGCGGCAATACGCGCCGAAATTAACAAAGCAGAAACCTATACCGATGTTGAGAAGGCTCTGCGTTCTGCAATAAACCCCGTATGAGAGGATAAAAAATGAGAATTGTTCTTGCATCAAAATCACCGAGACGCCGTGAGCTTCTCGGCAGGATAATACCCGACTTTGAGATAATTACAAGAGAAACCGACGAAACACTTCTAAGCGGTGTCCACCCGCGCGATGGCGTTGAAATCCTTGCTGTGAGAAAGGGCAGGGCGGTTGCAGACGCACTTTTCGACGATGCGCTCGTAATTTCCTCGGATACTCTCGTTGAGCTTGGCGGTGTTCCGCTCGGAAAGCCGACCGACGAAGATGACGCCGTAAAAATGCTTCTCTCACTTTCGGGGAAGAGCCATAACGTTCATACCGGTGTTGCAGTACACTATAAGGGCAGAGTTTTCAGCGGTGTCGATAGCTCTGCGGTAACCTTCCGAGTGTTCGGTGAGGCAGAGGCACGTGAATACGTTGCAACGGGTGAGCCGATGGATAAGGCGGGAGCGTACGCAATTCAGGGAATCGGCGGAAAGCTCGTTGAAAAATACGAAGGAGAGTTTGACACGATAGTCGGACTTGGACTTAAGCTGACGAAAAAACTTATCGAGCAGGCGAAGGAATATGACCAAGAGTGAAAAAAAGAAGCGTATAGCTGAAATTGCCGAAAAATTAAAAGAAATATATCCCGATGCTGAGTGCGCGCTTCGGTTTGAAGGCGATCCGTGGAAGCTTCTCGTTATGGGCAGACTTTCGGCGCAATGCACGGATGCCAGAGTTAACGAGGTTTCGATAGATTTGTTTTCAAGATTTCCTACGGCACGCGATATGGCAGAGGGTGATATAACCGAAATCGAAGAGATAGTCAAGCCCTGCGGCCTTTTCAGAATGAAAGCGGCAAATATCAAGGACTCATCGAGGCTTCTCGTCGAAAAATACGGCGGCGAGCTGCCGGATACGATGGAGGAGCTTCTCAAATTTCCCGGGGTGGGAAGAAAGATAGCTAATCTTTTGCTCGGTGATATATTCAAAAAGCCCGCAATAGTTTGCGATACGCACTGTATAAGAATTTGCGGCAGACTCGGAATGTATCCCGAAAAGGAAAAAAATCCCGAAAAAATCGAGAAGATATTGAAGTCGCTTATAGATGAAAAAGAGGGCTCGGATTTTTGCCATAGGATAGTTTGGTTCGGACGGGAGGTCTGCATGGCGCGCTCGCCTCTTTGCGACGGCTGTCCGCTTGCCGAGCTGTGTGAACGTAGAATTAAAAACGGCGGAAAAGGAAATGAATGAAAAAATCAGAATTAATCTGCCGATAATTGTTGAAGGCAGATACGACAAAAGCACCATCTCTTCAATATTTGACGCAACGGTAATAACGACGGACGGCTTTTCTGTTTTTAACTCAAAAGAGAAGCGGATGCTGATCAAAAAAATCGGTGAGCGCGGAATAATCCTCTTGACCGACTCGGACGCGGGGGGCAGGCAGATACGTTCCTTTATTTCGGGCATCTTGCCAAAGGAAAAGATATATCATCTTTATATTCCCGAAATAGAAGGGAAGGAGAGCCGCAAGAAAACGAGGTCAAAGTCGGGGCTTCTCGGCGTTGAGGGAATGAAGAGAGAGGTTTTAGAGAAAGTCTTTGAAAAGTTCATTGACAGGGGGTCGTGTAACCAAAACGAAAGTGACAAAGAGCAAAAAATGCTAACTAAACTTGACTTTTTTAACGACGGACTCTCGGGTGGCGCTGGCTCTGCCGAAAAACGCAAAAAAATCTCATTGGCACTTGGGTTTCCGCGCGATATGAGCGCGAACGCTTTGATTGAGGCAATAAACCTGACCGTCGGATATGATGAATATAAACGAATTATTGCCGAGTTATTCGACGGTGATTGTTAATTTTTTGACATTTTTTGGGATTTTGAAAAAACTCTTTACTTTTTCTTAAAGTTATGCTATAATATTTGATTGGAAACGATATTATTTAAATTTATATACTGAATGGAGGACACAAACATGATAGAGAGAAAGAAAATCTCTATGGATGGTAACACATCTGCCGCTCACGTTTCTTACGCGTTCACAGAAGTTGCTGCCATCTATCCCATTACTCCCTCATCCAACATGGCTGAGGTAACAGATACCTGGTCTGCTTCCAACAAGAACATCTTTGGTGAGCCTGCTAAAAACGTAGTCGGCACAAACGTTAAGGTTGTTGAGATGCAGTCCGAGGCAGGCGCAGCAGGTGCCGTTCACGGCTCACTTGCAGCAGGCGCACTTACCACTACCTACACCGCATCGCAGGGCCTTCTTCTTATGATCCCCAACATGTATAAGATTGCAGGTGAGCTTCTTCCTTGCGTTATCCACGTTTCCGCAAGATGCGTAGCTTCCCACGCTCTTAACATTTTCGGCGATCACTCCGACGTTTACGCTTGCCGTCAGACCGGTTTCGCTATGATGGCTGAAACGAACGCGCAGGAGGTTATGGACCTCGGTGCAGTTGCTCACCTTGCTACTATCAAGGGCAGAGTTCCCGTTCTTAACTTCTTCGACGGCTTCCGTACCTCTCACGAGATTCAGAAGGTTGCTGCTTGGGATTACAAGGACCTTGCAGAAATGCTTGACTGGGATTCGGTTGCAGCATTCCGTAACCGCGCTCTCAACCCCGAAACTCCCGCTCTCCGCGGCTCTGCTGAGAACGGTGACATCTTCTTCCAGCACAGAGAGGCTTGTAACCCCCATTATGATGCATTCCCCGCAATCGTTGAGGAATACATGGGCAAGGTTAACGAGAAGCTCGGCACCGATTACAAGCTCTTTAACTACTACGGTGCTCCCGATGCAGATCGCGTAATGGTAGCTATGGGCTCCATTTGTGACGTTGCAGAGGAGGTTATCGATTACCTTAACGCAAAGGGCGAAAAGGTTGGTCTTGTTAAGGTAAGACTTTACAGACCCTTCGTTGCTGAAAAGTTTGCTGAGGCAATTCCCGCTACCGCAAAGACCGTTGCTATCCTTGACAGAACCAAGGAGCCCGGCTCTCTTGGCGAACCTCTTTACCTCGATGCTATCGCAGCTCTCGCTGAGGTTGGCAGAACGGGTGTTAAGGTTGTTGGCGGAAGATACGGTCTCGGTTCTAAGGATACTACTCCCGCATCTATCTTCGCAATCTTCGAGAACCTTGCGGCAAAGGCTCCCAAGAATCACTTTACCGTTGGTATCGTAGACGACCTTACCGGTCATTCTCTTGATGAGAAGCCCGCTCCCGATACTGCTCCTCAGGATATGATCCAGTGCAAGTTCTGGGGTCTTGGCGGTGACGGTACCGTTGGTGCAAACAAGAACTCCATCAAGATTATCGGTGACCACACCGACAAGTTCATTCAGGCATACTTCCAGTATGACTCCAAGAAGACCTCCGGTATCACCATTTCCCACCTTCGTTTCGGTGATTCTCCCATCAAGTCTTCTTACTATATTAATAAGGCAGACTTCGTTGCTTGCCATAACAACGCATACCTCAAGAAGTATGATATGATAAGCGACGTTAAGCCCGGCGGAACCTTCCTTCTCGACTGCCCTTGGAGCGCAGAGGAGCTTGACGCTCATCTTCCCGCATCGGTTAAGACCTACATTGCAAGGAACAACGTTAAGTTCTATACCATCAACGCTACCAAGATCGCTATCGATATCGGTAACGCAAAGGTTAAGAACACCGTTCTTCAGTCTGCATTCTTCACTCTTGCAAAGATTCTTCCCGCAGAGGAAGCTATCGACTATATGAAGAAGGCTGCATACAAGTCCTACATTAAGAAGGGACAGGCTATCGTTGACCTCAACTATGCCGCAATCGACGCAGGTAAGGATGCTCTTACCTTGGTTGACGTTCCTGCTGAGTGGGCAAATGCAGGCACAACCGCTCCCGCAGCTAAGGCTACCGGTAACAGAGCCGATCTCGTTGATTTCGTAAACGATATCGTTGTTCCCGTTGGCGCAATGAAGGGTGATTCCCTTACCGTTTCCGCATTCGCTAAGTATGCTGACGGTACCTTCCCCCAGGGCTCCTCAGCTTATGAGAAGCGCGGTGTTGCAGTTACCGTTCCCCAGTGGAACCCCGAGCACTGTATCCAGTGTAACAACTGCGCATTTGTATGTCCTCACGCTTGTATCCGTCCCTTCGCTATGACAGAGGAGGAGGCTGCTGCAGCTCCCGCTGTAACTAAGTTCACGGCTAAGCCCGTTCTTAAGACGAACTACAAGTTCACTATGTCTGTATCTCCCCTTGACTGTATGGGATGTACTCTTTGCGTTAAGGCTTGTCCCGTTAACAACAACGCAAAGCTTGGCACTGCAATCGAGATGAAGCCCATCGCAACTCAGCTTGATCAGCAGCCCGCTTACGACTACGCAGTAGCTAAGGTTTCCGAGAAGCCCGAGCTTATCAACGTATCCGTTAAGGGCAGCCAGTTCAAGCAGCCCCTTCTTGAGTACTCCGGCTCTTGCGCAGGCTGTGCTGAAACCTCTTACGCACGTCTTATCACCCAGCTCTTCGGTGAGAGAATGTATATATCCAACGCAACCGGTTGTTCTTCTATCTGGGGCGGCTCCGCACCTGCAACTCCTTACACCGTTAACAAGGAAAGCGGCAGAGGACCTGCATGGGGCAACTCGCTCTTCGAGGACAATGCTGAGCACGGTCTCGGTATGTTCATCGGTCAGAAGGTAATCCGTGACAGACTTATCGCAAAGCTTGAGGAAATGGCAGCATCAGAGAAGGCATCCGATGCATTCAAGGCAGCAGTTGCTGAATTCCTCGCAACAAAGGACGACGGCGCGAAGAACGAGGCTGCTACAAAGGCTCTCGTTGCAGAGCTCGAAGCTGCAGCTAAGGCAGGCTGTCCTGCAGCTCCCGCTATCCTTGCTGAAAAGCAGTTCCTTTCCAAGAAGGCTGTTTGGATCTTCGGCGGTGACGGTTGGGCATACGATATCGGATTTGGCGGTCTTGACCACGTTCTTGCATCCGGCGAAGACGTTAACGTAATGGTATTTGATACCGAGGTTTACTCTAACACCGGCGGACAGGCTTCCAAGGCTTCCAACATCGGTCAGGTTGCTCAGTTCGCAGCAGCAGGTAAGGCAATCGGCAAGAAGAATCTTGCAGAGATCGC
>SVRU01000108.1 GCA_015064665.1 Oscillospiraceae bacterium | reverse complement strand
AAATCGCACCAATAATCCCCAAGCTCAAAAAACTTGAAAACATGGCTCAAAAAAACTCAAAAAAGCCATAAAACCCTTATAAAATCAGCGTTTTTGGCATGTCATCTATTTCGGTCGTTAATCACAACGCAAAGGACGCCAATCGGCGTCCTTTTTGCGTTGGCTGGGGCACTGGTGTGCCGAGCGTAGCTCCGCACACCGAAGGTGTTAGCGGAATTAGGTTCGCATTCGAGCCGAAAGCCGACGGGAGCTCGCTCACGGGAGGCTCGGCGAAGAATCCTCGCCAAAGGCGAGTACCCTAGTGCCGAACACAAATTTTCCTTTACATTTTTCTGAATTTATGTTATAATAATCTCAACAATTAATTTTCAAAAACTTTTCTTGCAAAAAGCTATTAGAGAATTATTACAGTTGGCTTGATAGCAGACGAAAATGATAACGAAAGGCGGTGTGACGGTGAAAAAGCAAGTGATCACAAAACAAGATATACAACGAAAATTACTCATTAAAATAAACAAATCAAAATGGTTTGTTGGTGCAAGGCGAAAGGCAATACTATGGATATTTTGGATTTACAGAAAAGGTTCTTTTAATTGCATTGGTATCAGGAAAAACCGTTACAGATACGATTCGTGTTCCGTTGGATATAAATTCGGTACAAATCAAGAAAAATCTTTTTTTGAATGAACACGTAATAGATATTAATTTTAACGAGGGGGCGCCTTGTCGAATAACCGCTTTTCCTAAAGTTTTGGCTATCGACTCGCAAAAAGAAAATTTACCCAAATTTTTATCATATCTTAAAAGCAAAACCCCAAACAAAAATGTTCCCGATTTAAATCAAATTAACGGAACAAAAATCAGAAGGCAGTACTTTAATTTTATTTTATATGTATTTCTTGCTACGCTTCTTCCTATTATTCCCATGATATTCATTTTGGAATGCGAAAAGCAAAACGTTTCAGTTTGGAATTCGTGGCGTCTTCTTTGGAATACTACCGCCGAGGCTTTGCCGACGATTGCGTCATTTATATTGCCTTTGTTTCTTTTGTCTGTTTGCAGTAAATTTATATTTGGAAAGACAATAGCAGTCGTTGAACAAAAAGGCTTGTATTTGGATAATACTTTTATTCCGTGGGAAGACATAAAATCAGTAGAATACAACACAACACATTTTTCAAAATTTAATTTCCGTGCAGCATACATAACCATTACCGTGGCACCTGCAAGGAAAAGAGAATATGTTGTTGAAGTTTCAAACTTTACACTGTACGGATTAAGAAAGTTAAAAAAGCACCTTCCCAATCAAACTGTACGATGGGCAAAAGGAGAGCTTCCTCTTACGATATTTATTGCGTTATTGCCCACAGTTATTTTCCTTTTAATAGCATTGTTTTAAAGTAATCTATCAAGCTTATAACACACCGCAAAGGACACCTTCGGGTGTCCTTTTTGCGTTGGCTGGGGTACTCGTGTGCAGAATCAGGTTCGCATTCGCCGTGTGAAATCGGTAGGGGCTGGCGCCCACGACAGCTCGTTTCCTCGGTGGATTTTTCGGGTCGTCGAGGCGCCGACCCCTACCGTCAGGAGGAGAGCGTGCGAATCACGGAGCGAAGCGGAGTTACCCTAGTGCCATAAGCGGACGACCAATGGTCGCCCCTACAAAAGATACTTTACATTTACGCAAAGATATGCTATAATTAAACACAGAAAGGCGGTGGCGTTATGAAGAAAACAAAAATAATTTTTATTGTTTGTATAGTAGTTGTCATTCTTCTTTTAATCGTACCGATTCCGCATACATTAAAGGACGGTGGAACTATATATTTACGCCCTATTATACCAACGTACGAAATATACATTTTTAATATGCTGTATTTCGACGATCAAACTATGAAAGGTTGGGCAATCAACCTTTTGGGAATTGAAATATACGAGAATACCTATTATGTTAATGAATAATAAGATGTCATCTAAAACGGTCACAAAACACACCGCAAAGGACACCTCGGGTGTCCTTTTTGCGTTGGCTGGGGTACTCGTGTGCAGAATCAGGTTCGCATTCGCCGTGTGAAATCGGTAGGGGAGCGCCTTGGTGCTCCCGCTTTTTTGTTTGATTTTTCGGGAGTATAATATCCTCCCCTACCGAGATATTAACGGAATTGCGATTCTATCTCGTAGGGGCGTTCTTTGAACGCCCGCGGGCGAACACAGTTCGCCCCTACGGTCAGGCAGAGCCTTCTGTTGATGCGCAACCCAAAATCCTCTCCCCCTCAAATTCCCGATTTGCAGTTGATTTTTGGGCGAAAATATGCTATAATAAACACAGAAAGGCGGTCAATACATGAAGATAATATTACCTACCCTCTCGCCAAACGAAAAAATTTCGAAAAATCTTGACATATTTCCCGTTTGGGATTACAATAAATTATAATAAAGCAAATTGCAATATACAATCTGTTTATTGAAAGGACAAATATTATGAGTAAAAATCTATCACGCATTTTAACCGTTTTTAAGGTGGCAAGAATTCTTGCCAAAATCATTTTCATTCTTTGCATTGTCGGCGGCGCGGGCTGTATTCTCGGCTTGGTAATGCTTCCTTTGGCAAGCGGATTGCTGGAAAGTGATTTATTGCTAATGCAGGAATTCAATCTGCCCTCCGCCTACATAGCTTGCTTGGCAGGCGCGGTTGCTTGTGCGGGAGAAGCCGTTTTCGCGTTTTTTGCGGAGCGTTATTTCAAAAACGTTCTTAGCGCAGGAACGCCCTTCACGTTTGACGGCTCAAAGGAATGCTTCCGTCTTGGAATTACCTCTATTATAATTTCGGCTTCGACCTCGGTACTGGCGGGAATCATTGCTTTCGCAATCATTCTCTTCACCGCCTCAACCAACTTGAATGCCGACGTTAATATGTCGATATCGCTCACAACTGGATTGTTCTTCTTGTTCCTGTCCTTGATTTTCAAGCACGGCGCTGAGCTTCAAACCGCTTTGGCGGAAAAAGCTCAGGAAGAGGCTCAGAGAGTAGCTCGTGAAGAGGCTCAGAGAGCAGCTCAGGAAGAGGCTCAGAAGAAAGAGACGCAGGTGCTTCAGCAAGAGGAGCAGAAAGCGGAATCCGAGCCCGACGCACAATAAATACCACAGTATTTTTAAGTCGATACTTATGAAAATCAAAGATAAAATTATGCTTGACGAAAAAGGTCTTTACGAGCACGGACCTATAAGCATAGTTGTATTTGGAGACAGCGTATCTCACGGAGCATTTAACGGCTATATGGATTACGAAAACGTATATCATAACAGGCTAAAAAAGAAGCTGAATGCTTTTCGCGATTACGTTCCAGTCAATATGATAAACGCCTCCGTTGCCGGTAGTACGGCAACAAAATCGCTCGGCAGATTAGAATCTCAGGTGCTTGTGCACAAGCCCGATTTGGTTATCGTATGCTTCGGGCTCAATGACGTAAACGGAGCTCTTGATGACTATTTAAATTCACTTGAAAGCATTTTCAAAAAATGCTCCGCGGCGGGCACTGACGTTATTTTTATGACACCGAATATGCTTAACGTAAGCATTGCCGACGACACTCCCAATGACCTTTACGATTACGCAATAAAAACGTCAGAAATGCAAAACAGCGGAAGAATGGACGAATATATCTATTCGGCAATAAATCTGGCAATAGGATACGGAATACCCGTTTGCGACTGCTATTCAAAATGGAAGGAGCTTTCAAAAACGCAGGATATCACCTATCTTCTCGCGAACAGAATAAATCACCCAACCCCCGAAATGCACGAGCTTTTTGCCGACAGCCTTTACGGTATGATTATCGGGAGTTGAATTTAAAGGAGCTTTAAAATGAAACGTTTTATAGCATTTTTGTCGGTTATCCTCTTGATAATACCGCTCGTTTCGTGCAAGGGAGAGCCGCAAGGTACGCTTGACAGCCTGCCGCCCATTACTCAAAACTCCGAGGCTGTGCCGGAAGATACAACCGAGGAATCCAAAGAATCCGCGGAAACATCAAGCGTCGCTCAAACGAGTGCCGACACAACCGAAAGTGAGACGGGAACCTCAGACACGGCTCAAACCGCCGAATCAACGGCTGATACCGCCGAGGAGACCGAAAAGCCGAGTCATTTTATGCTTACCTCCGCAAATGCCGCGGAATTTTCCTTGATTCGCCCGATAAAGGGCAGCGCCGATATGATTAGCATATCAAAATCGCTTGAGGCAAGCTTCAAGGAAAAGGGCTTCAATCTTGATTTAAAAACCGACTACGTTTCTTCAGGAAATAAAATTCCCGAAAACGAGCCCTCGATTCTTATAGGTGAGACCAACCGTTCGCTTAGCGTGAAATATTACGAGTCGCTCAAGGTCAACGACTACGTAATTGCCGTTGAAGGCAATCAGCTCGTAATCGTCGGCGGCTCAGACGCCGCAACGCAAGCCGCGGTTGAGTTTTTCACGGAAAAATATCTAAGCGGTAACAAAGCCTCGCTGATATTCCCCGCGGGCGTTATCAAGTCTCAAACGGGAAGCTATAAAATAAGCGACCTTACTCTTTGCGGCAAGAGCATCTCCGAATACGAGATAGTAATTCCAAGACCCGCAAACGCCGCTTGTAATTACGCCGCTTCGCTTATTTCACAAAGAGTTGCCGCGACAAGCGGTCACGTAATAAAGGTAGTCAGCGAGAACGTCGCTACGGGCAAGGCTCAAATATATTTAAACTACAAAAATTCGTCGTTAAACGACACTGAATACGCATTCAAGCAAACGGCAAACGGCTTTGAAATATCCGCAACGAAAAGAACGCTTATTCGCGCTGTGAGAGAGCTTACTGACGTTCTCACGACGGCAAAGGAACGTGAAACGCTTGACGTAACACCAAAGCTTTCGGAAACCTTTACTATGGAGCTTCCGAGCTATTCTCTGCCCTCGTCGCTGAACGGAAAAGTTCCGATAGGTCTTTGCGACCAGAAGAACAACAAGGCTGTCGTTATTGACCTTTCGGCAAAAGCCCCAACCGCCGACAGCGCTATAATCTGGGAATGGACTCCGTCCTCCTCAAACGGCTTCACAAACGGATTCAAGAACAGAATCGACGATCTGAAGCTC
>SVRU01000107.1 GCA_015064665.1 Oscillospiraceae bacterium | reverse complement strand
CTACTGTTGGTACTCACGAAGCAGCAACGGGTAAGCATACCTGCGATTACTGTGGTAAGACCGTAACTGAGTGTGTGGATAGCAACAAAGATCACAAGTGCGATACCTGCTCCACTGCTATGGGAACACACGAAGCTGCAAATGGCAAGCACTCCTGCGACTATTGCGGTAAGGACGTGACCGAGTGTTCTGATGGTAATACAGACGGAAAATGTGATGTTTGTCAAAAGGATCTTGTAACGGTTCATACGCATGACTACGGCACAACTTGGAAAACCGATGCAAACGAGCATTGGAACGAGTGTGCTTGCGGAGATAAGGCAAACAAGGCAGCTCATACCGATAGCAATAACGATGGCAAGTGCGATACTTGTGAATATCAGATGACTAACGGTGGCGGCAATACTGAAACTCCCGATAATCCTAATAACACGCCCGACAATCCGAATAACACTCCCGATGATCCTAACAAGGATAAGGACGGACTCGGTGCAGGCGCAATTGTCGGCATCGTAATCGGCTCTGTTGCAGTAGTCGGCATTGGTGGCTTCGCTCTCTTCTGGTTTGTTATCAAGAAAAAGAGCTTTGCAGACCTCATTGCAGTATTTAAGAAAAAATAAGCACTAACCTACATAGGCGGTAAGCACCGCTTGCCGCTTGACAACATTTCAAGATTTAAGACCCAAACAGCAATTTAACGAATAGCGGTCTTTTAACGATAGAAAGGCACTACACCTTGACGAGGAGTAGTGCTTTTCTACATTTTTGGGTGTCCGAGGCACAAGATATAGGCACCGCAAATACCGAAATGCACCACAAAAGTAAAAAGCCCTTGTAAATCAAGGACTTTCGGCTAATTTTTAACGATAAAAAGAAAACAGCAGGTCGATACGATTGTATCAATCTACTGTTCCTTATTTGCCTAAGAACGACTAAAAGGTGCGTAAATGCAGGTAAGAACGACTAAAAGTACACCAAGTGTGCCACTCGATAAATTGGAATTTAATGAGTAGTTGATTTCATTAAAACAAATATGTTATCTTTTGAATCTTCATTTTCGGATTTAATAATCACAGTATTTTCTCCTATTATAATTACAGGCGTATACTGTTCATTCAAATGAATAAGCGCTTCTTTATAAGGACAAGTTTCACCATATATTTTTTCTAATGAAACAATATATACATCTCCTGATAAAGCCAAGTTATTACTTAAATTTCCCATATTGCATCTACATTGTATAAATTTATCATTTACAATGTTTTCAACTTTATGAGAAAATCTCATTATAGCATTTTCTCTTTTTTGGGGATTAGAAAATTCATAAATTAATCTATCTTTCTTCTCATTAACTATAAATTCATTGATGAACTTTAGTTCTAACATATTAATCATATTACCGCTACCTCAACTCGCTAAATTCTTATTTATCGGTGAGTTTATTATATCACACTATCGTAAATAAATCAAGGCGTAGCCTTGCATCTTTAATGAAATCGTGCGCAGTTGCTCTGCAACTGATTGCACGATGAAATCCTCGCAAGCTCGGATGAAATCTTCGGCTTTCGCCTCAGATGAAATTAAATCCGCCGCTCCTATCCCGACGAAGTCGGATTTCATCGCGAAGCGATTTCATCCCACGCAAGTGGGATTTCTTCCGCCATCGGTGGATTTAGTTGAAAAAAGCACACATTGTCTTGGTAGACAAATGTGTGCTTTTTTCTGGTGCGGGAGACGGGAATTGAACCCGTACGGTAAAACCACACGCCCCTCAAACGTGCGCGTCTGCCAGTTCCGCCACTCCCGCGACGGCTCTATTATTATACACGAAAAAAATGACAATGTCAAGTCTTTTATCAAATTATTTTTTAATTATTTTTTAATTGTTTACCGCGTGAATTTTTTTTAGGTTTATTATTGACTTTGCGTAATATTAATGCTATAATAAAACAAACGATTGAGCAATTGTTCAACTGTAAGAGGGGTTATATGGAAAATAAAAAAAAACAAATACCACCGTCATGCGAATGTGATGAGGTGCATATTGATGCAGTGGCGCGAAAAAAGAAAATCATGCCAAGCGAATCTTTAATTTACGATTTGGCTGACTTTTTCAAAATATTCGGTGATTCCACCAGAATGAGCATTTTATTTGCAATCAGCGGAGAGCAGATGTGCGTTTGTGATATTGCTGAACTTCTTGGAATGACTAAATCGGCGGTATCGCATCAGCTTAAAATTTTAAGGCAAAGTGATCTTATAACCTATCGGAAATCCGGAAAGAACGTATTCTATTCACTTGCCGACGATCATGTGAATGATATTATTAAAAAAGCGTTAGAGCATATAAAGGAGTAAGAGGAACATATGAAGTTTAAGTTTACTATTACGGGAATTGATTGCCCCAATTGCGCGGCAAAGCTTGCGGAAATGATGTCCGATAAAGAGGGAATAGAAAGTGCAAAAATAAACTTTCTAACCGAGAAAATTACCGTTGAATCAGCGCATGACGAGGCTTTTGTGATGAAAACTATTTCGGAAACGGCTAAAGTCTTTTCGAAATCAATAAAAATTGAAAAATGAAAAAGCTGATATCTTTTTTATCGGGTGAGCTTGGAAGAATATTACTCGCATTGGCGTTCTTCATATCTGCTCTTGCGGTTGATTACGTTGACAGAATTTATTCTTTTTCTTTCAGAGCTTTTATTTTATACGTCATTGCGTTGCTTATAGCCGGTATACCGGTATTTATGGATGCAATACGGGGAATTTTGAGAAGAGATCTTCTTGATGAAAAGTTTCTGATGTCAATAGCTTCTGTCGGAGCGATGATTGTGGGTGAGTGCAGTGAGGGCGTTGCCGTAATGCTGTTTTTCCTTGTTGGAGAATATTTTGAGCATAAAGCCGTTGCAAAATCAAGAAAATCAATACGCGCTTTGATGGATATCCGACCTGACGAGGCAACCGTTTTAGGTGAAGGATGCGAAAAGACGGTGAGCGCAGATGAGGTTGCGCTCGGCTCCGTTATCGTAATCAGAACGGGAGAGCGTGTGCCTATCGATTCGGTTATTATATCCGGCACTGCGGACGTGGATACGTCGGCGCTGAGCGGAGAGTCAATACCAAGACAGGTTGGAGTCGGCGATAAGCTAAGCAGCGGTTTTGTAATTATAAACGGTGTTTTGAGAGCAGAAACCGTGTGCATGGCGGACGAGTCGGCTGCATCGCGTATATTAGACCTTGTTGAAAACGCAAATGAAAGAAAATCAAAAACAGAGAGCTTTATAACGAAGTTCTCTCATTACTATACGCCCGTTGTCGTATTAGCGGCTTTAATTATCGCCGTCTTTCCACCACTTTTCAAGCTTGTTTTATGGCAGGAGTCAATTTACAGAGCTCTTATTTTTTTGGTTGTTTCATGTCCGTGCGCTTTGGTAATATCCGTACCTATGGCTTTCTTTGGCGGAATCGGCGGCGCGGCATCGAAGGGAATACTTTATAAAGGCGGGAACGTTTTTTCCTCACTTGCAAAGGCCGATTGCTTCGTTTTTGATAAAACGGGAACCTTAACAAACGGCAATTTTATCGTTGCAAAGGTGAATGGGCATAAAATCGGTGAAAACGAGCTTTTGTATTATGCTGCAAGTGCGGAATACGGTTCAAACCATCCTATCGCAAAATGTATTAAAAATGCATCGCCGAAATGCTCGGTTCCGAGTGAAGTCAGCGAAGTTGCAGGCAAGGGAATCAGTGCTGTTGTTGACGGAGATGCGGTTCTTGTCGGAAGCCGTGCCTGGCTCTTGGAAGCCGATGTGAAGATTTCGGATAACGCAGTTGAAAGCGAAGCGATATACGTAGCGCGTAACGGTGTTTACGTAGGTTCGATTGTTATCAGAGATAAAATAAAAGACGAGGCATCCGAAGCAATCAAAGAGCTTCGGAAATCCGGTGTAAGCGAGCTTGTTATGCTGTCGGGCGATAAACGCGAGATAGCCGAAGAAGTAGGACGGCAGATTGGTATATCAACCGTTTGTTCCGAACTTCTGCCCGAAAATAAATATGACAACCTAAAAAAACTGAAGAATTCGCACAAAAACGTCGTCTATGTCGGCGATGGTATCAACGATGCGCCCGCAATAGCGGAGGCTGACGTAGGCGTTGCAATGGGCGAGATAGGTTCGGATGCCGCAATTGAGGCTTGTGACGTTGTTATCATGTCGGATAATCTCGGAAAGCTTCCTCTTGCAATAAAAATAGCAAGAAAGACGGTTCGTATTGCAAAACAGAATATTATTTTTGCGCTTGGAATAAAAGCTCTTATACTCGTTATGGGGGCGTTTGGCTTCGCAAATATGTGGCTTGCGGTTTTTGCTGACGTAGGCGTTGCCGCCCTTGCAATTCTTAATTCTATGAGGACGCTTGCGTGATATGTTTGAATATTATATGTTCCATAAACCAAGAGGGTGCATTACGGCGCGGCGTGATGACCGTCAAAAAACCGTAATGGATTATTTTCCCGAAGAAAAGCGAGACGTGATTTTTCCCGTCGGACGCCTTGATAAAGACACCGAAGGACTTTTGATTTTCACAAACGACGGCGATTTTTGTTATAGGCTTATGATGCCGGAATACGAGGTGCCAAAAACCTATTTTTTCTGGGCAAAAGGCACTCTTGCAACAGAGCAAATCTCGGAAATAGAGTCGGGGGTCAAGATTTACAAGAATAAAGAATTTGTAACCTCTTTTGCTAAAATTTCGATTGAAAGGGTTGAAACGCTTGATTCCATAAAGCATTTGCTTTGCGACGGTGAACTTAAGCGCGCCAGAAAAAGAAGAGATACACCGGTTTTTTGCGGCTATATAACGATTACCGAGGGGAAAAAGCATCAGGTAAAGCGTATGCTCGCATATGCAGGGTGCAAGGTTCTTTATCTGAAAAGAATAAAAATCGGAGAGCTTTCGCTCGACGAAGCTCTCTCTCTAGGAGAATACCGACGGCTTTCCGAGGCTGAGCTTGAGTTAATTAAAAGCAAATGCATATAATAAAGACGGCGTGTCAGTGTACTGTCCTTAAGGGGACTGCATCGGCACGCCGTCTTTTATTGTAAGACGAAAACCCCACCATAGTGGCGGGGTTCCATAAAGGCTTTGCCGATGAGCAGAAAGCAAATAAA
>SVRU01000018.1 GCA_015064665.1 Oscillospiraceae bacterium | reverse complement strand
GATTGAGGCGAGCTTGAATGCTGCAAAGGACGGGTTCTTTGCGGAATTTGAAAGCGCTCACGCTGAGGATATCGCAGCCATTGAAGAAACTCTCTTGGCAAAGAAGCAACAGTTGAAATCCGAAATTAAAGCCGAAAAGTAATTCATTAAAAAATTCTTGTTTTAGTTGGCATCTTTTTTGTCAAGACGAGCCAGAACAAATCCCAACCCTTGTGGTTGGGATTTTTGTTTTGGAGGCGCCATCCTTAGATTTGAATAGGTCGCGCCTATGGCGCGGTATAAAAACGAATCAGAATTTTCCCTATATAGCGGGCCGTGTTAAATTTGCGGCTCGCTTTTTGTTTTGCAACCATCTTACTACTCAGTGCCGCAAAGTATATTTACAGCAAAAAGACACGTAACTTTGCTCGGCATACAACAAAGTAGCGCAACAATTCAATTGACATCATACCGAGTTTATGATATACTGAAAAAAATAATTATAAATATGAGGACGCTCTAATGGCAAATTTTAATTTTCGAACCAAGGGCAATGCCGACCCGAGAGGCAAACGCAGGATTTTCTTTACCTCGCACCCCGAGGATTTTAGAGCCTACTTTGACAAAATATGCAATGACATTTTCGTGACTCATGACTGTGCAATATACTACACGGAGGACTTGAATGAGACTATTTCGACAGAAGACAGAGAAACCTTTCTTGAGTCTATGCTTCTGTTTGTCGTTCCGATAACCTTAAAGCTTTTAACCTGTCCGAGCCGTGCCATAGACGAAGATATCCTTTTCGCAAAGCAGAAGAATATTCCCATTCTGCCGCTTATGATGGAAAGCGGAATTGACGAGATTTACGAAAGAGCCGACCGATTCGGAAACTTACAGTATCTGAATCCGTACAGCAACGATCCAACCGAGGTTCGCTATGGAGATAAGCTGAAAAACTATTTGGAATCCGTGCTGATTAGTGATGAAATGGCGCAAAAGGTCAGACAAGCCTTTGATGCGTATATATTCTTAAGTTACCGAAAAAAAGACCGCCACTATGCCAACGAGCTGATGCGCCTCATACATACTATTCCCGAATACCGTGATATTGCAATATGGTACGACGAGTTTCTGACACCGGGTGAAAGCTTTCAGCAAAATATTGAAAGAATTATCCACGATAGCAAGCTGTTTGCCCTTTTGGTAACTCCGAACCTGCTTGAAACCGTGAACGGCAAGCCGAATTTCGTCATGGCGGAGGAATATCCTGCAGCAAAATCGTCGGGAATGCCAATCCTGCCTGCGGAAATGGTGAAAACCGATCGGACGGAGCTTCAAAGCAAATACGACGGGCTTCCCGAATGCATTAACCCGAAGAAAGAGGAGAACGCGTTCCGTCAGCAATTTTTAGACGCTCTCAAGAAAGCGGCTATAACCGAAAACGATCACGACCCTGCTCATAACTTCCTGATTGGACTTGCATACCTTGACGGCATTGACGTTGAGGTCAACCGCGAACGCGGACTTTCGCTTATTACCTCCGCCGCGGAAGACGGACTTCCCGATGCGATGAAACGGCTGCTTGATATGAATTTGCGCGGCATCGGTGTTCCTGTTAATTATCAAGAGGCAGTCAGATGGGCAGAAAGCCTGGCGGAATATCACAAAGCCCATGACGGAGAAGAACACCAAGACACAATTGCGGCAATAAACAACGTCGCCTCCATTCACATCGACCTCGGAAACTTTCACGCGGCGTTAGCAACGCTGGAAGAGATACATGCCACGTGCCGTAAGGCGTTAGGTGAAGACCACTATTTGACGGTTACGACTATGAATAATCTGGGATGCGTCTACTCAAAGCTCGGCGAATACCGCAAGGCTCTTGAGCTTCAGGAGAAGGTTTACGAAGCAAGCTGCAAAATTGATGGTGAAGAGCATCCGGATACGTTAACATCCCTACACAATCTTGCCTTTATCCACAATGCACTCGGTAACTACGATAAGGCTAAATCGATATGGGAGAACGTGTACGCTGCGCGCATCAGAGTGCTTGGAGACGAGCATCCTGACACGATATCCACTCTTGGTGAATACGCGAACGTCTGTATACAGCTCCGCGATTTTACCGAAGCTCTGAAACTCCACGAGCGAGTGTATGCGCTGCGCTCTAAAACAATCGGAGAGGAGCATCCGGATACAATAGGAAGCTTGAACAGCCTTGCCGTTACTTACGCAAGACTCGGAAATATAGACAAGTCACTGGAGCTTTTTGAAAAAGCTTATTCATTATTCTGCAAGATTTTCGGAGAGGAGCATCCAAATGCGGTAAAACTGCTTGGAAACATCGCACAACTCTATTCGGATTGCAATGACCTTGCAAAAGCTCTTCCGCTGTTAGAAAAGACATACTCATTACAGTGCAAGATTCTCGGTGAGGATCATCCCGAGACAATAAGCACCCTGACGGCGCTTGCCTTTAATTATATCAAAACGGGCGATTTTCAAACGGCCCTTGAGCCGCTGGAACGCGCATATCCCTTGCAATGCATGCTTTTCGGAGAAAACCACCCCAACACTCTAAGCACACTAATGACGCTTGCTCTTGCTTGTAAAAAGCTCGGAGACCACGAAAAACTTCTCCCGTACATAGAGAAGGCATACGTCATACAATGCGCACTGTTTGGCGAAGAGCACGAGCATTCGCAACGTATGTTAAACGACGTAATTGAGGCTTGCGAAAAATTGGAAAATTTCGAAAAAAAAGCTGAATACGAGGAAAAAACGTATATTTTGCGCTCCAGGCTTTTGGGTGAGGAGCATTACGACACAATTGAAATCTTAGCTTCTCTTATTTTTACACATAAAAAACTCGGCAATCACGCCAAGGAACTGGAGCTTTTGGAGAAGCTGTATGCTTTGGATTGCAAAATGTACGGTGAAGAGCACGCCAACGTAATGACCGTGCTAAACAACATCGCCATCGCCAATTTTAAGCTTGGCAATCATCAAAAGGCATCAGAAGCGCTGGAGAAAGCCTATCCCTTGTTCTGCAATATTCGTGGAGAAGATCACCGCGACACACAGATCGTTGCCGGCAACCTTGCCTATGCGTACAGTCTGTTAAACGATTACCGTAAATCTTCCGAGCTCGAAGAGCGGATATACGCTTCAAAATGCAGAACACAAGGCGAGGAGCATCCTGACACGCTTAAAGCCATGCAAGGCCTTATTGACACATTAAAAAAGCTTGAAGATTTTCAAAAATCGGCAGAGCTTCAATTGAAATTATACAATTTATACTTCAGACTTTACGGAGCCGACAATCCGGACACCGAAGCAGCCTTCAGCAAGCTTAACGCAACAATAGAATCCGTAACGGATTGCGATGCGAAAGCAAAGCTTGAAGAAAAAACCTATGCTCTGTGCTGTGATACGCTCGGAGAAGATCATTCCAACACTCTGCAGATATTAAGAAACCTTGCCTTCACTTACTATCTTCTATCGGATTATCAAAAAGAAGCGGAATGCCGTGAAAAGCTATACGTATCGCACTGTAGGATTCTCGGCGAAGAGCACTCCGACGTTGTAAGCATTCTGTTCTCTCTCGTCTTTGCCTGCGATAAGTCGGGCAATCACCAAAAGGAAGCGGAGTATGGAGAAAAGCTATACACTTTACTCTGCAAGACCCTCGACGAGACGCATTCGGACACACTCTTGGCACTGAATAAACTTGCAAACACTTACAGCAATCTCGGAAATCACAAAAGAGCTCTTGAGCTTTGGGAAAAGCTTTATACCTTACGCTGTCAAGCTTTAGGTGAAGAAGACCCCAAAACACTGAATAGCTTAACCTGTATCGCCTTTACCCACGGTTCGCTTGGCGATTATAGAAAGTCTATTGAGCTTTTGGAAAAAGCCTATCCCCTATACTGCAAGGTTCTCGGTGAAGAAAATCCTAAAACGCTGACTGTGCTAAGCAATATTTCGGTTTCACACGGTGAGCTTGGCAATTATAGCAAGGCGGCAGAGATTCAAAAAAAGGTTTATACACTGCGCCAAAGAACGCTTGGAGATGAGCATGCTTCTACACTCTTCTCAAAGGAATACGTGGAGTATTACGACAAGAAGGCCAAAGAGTAAGAATCATCAACGTAAAATACACCAAGCTTTTACTGTTGACAAATTTCAATATGCAGATTATACTTAAGTTGTGGCACGAAAAAAACAACAAGGATAAGCACGATGAAAAAAATCATATCTTTATTACTTGCACTTAGCATGGCGTTTTTATTCGTAGGCTGTCAGAATCCCGCGCCGACAAGAGGAACAATTGACGAGAACGTTTACAAAAACGACTTTTTGAAATTTGAGTTCACAAAGCCTGATTCCTGGGTTTACTACACCGATGAGCAAATAGCAAAAGCAATAAATGCAAGCGTAGACGTCTTTAACGATGAAAGCCTAAAGGAAGCACTGAAAAACAACACCTCTGTTTACGATATGATGGTAGTAGATTCGATTACAAGAACCAACATTAACGTCGGATACGAAAATCTTGCGAAGTCGTTTTCAAGAAACATCACCGTCGAACAGTATATAGAGGCTCTCAAGGAGCAGTTTGGCAAAATAAACGAGATGAACGTTATCTTCCCCGATGAATATACCAAAGCCAAGCTTGGCGAAACCGAATTTACACGCGTTGTCTGCAAAACTGTCGCAGGCGGTATGTATATGACTCAGGTTTATTATCTGCGCAAAACGGATAATTATATGTGCTTCGTCATAGCAACTGTTACGAACGACTACACCGTCAGCGAAATTGAGGCAATGTTCAAATAATCAACACAGCGAGCCGTGTTAATTTACGGCTCGCTTTTTTATTTGGCGACGGATTTTAATACTTCGCGCGATAAATAGTTCCCTTCCCAAAGGTGAATATTGAAAAATATCCCAAAGTGTGATATAATGTAATCAGAAAGGCGGTGCCATAGTAAAAACATGCGCTTTTCTCTATAATAAACGCAGAAATGAGGTGGAGTATGAAAAAAATTATAGCAATACCACTCTTAATTGTAGTCGTTTTTTCATTTGCGAGTTGTTGTCTTTTTTATGATTATGAATGTAACGCAACAGACAACTTCGACATAGGATACAGCAAACTTTTAAACCAAGCATTTTTGTCAGATTACAATTGGGACGGCACAGAAAAAGGCATGAACATCGTTATTCCCGAAGAATACAAAAAAATACCTGTTACAGCCTTCGGGGGTTATTTTGGCAGAGGTGTTCCTTGCAGTTTTGGAATCCTCCTGACAGATGAAGCAAAAGAACTGCTCTCACCAAATGCAACCGGATGGTATTTTACAAGTAATATATCAACACATGAAAATTACGAGATAAAGTATTTAAATTTCAACGTACATATCAGCAGTAATATTTCTGAAATGGAAGGTCTTTGGTTAGACCGATATATAGTTGCCAAGCATAAAAATGATACCTCCACGTCTTACGAAATATACGTTCCGTTATGTAATGTTACTTGTGATGAAGACAACAAAACGTTTTATGCCAAAGACGGAAAACTCTATTTTAAGGGAAATGATCAATTAGTAACGGACATCATGTATGAGGATTTTGACGTTGGGAAAGACATTGAATCAAAAAAAGACAAAATCGTTTCTTGTCATCCATTTTAAGCTATAAAAAGGAGAAGCACGAAGTGAAAAACAAAAAATTACTGTTTATCCTAATCGGTATTTTTGCGCTTTCCTACGTCGCGGCAAGTATTTTCTTCGCGTTGCAAGGAATCTCTGCTGCGCAAAAAAAGAGCGAATATTTTGACGTTTACGAATTACAAGCAGAGGAGTATATTAAAAGCTCAGCGGAAATAAAAAGCAAATACGGTGAAGACGTTCATATAATTTTTGACGAGACGGTTTCGTATTTAAAGAGCGGCGATCGTGGAGGATTTTTCGACTTATTTATGCAGGTCTTTAATCCTAAAATTTTCGATTCTCTTGAAGAATTTAACGAGGAAATCGACATGATTAAATTTACCGTAAAGATAAACGGCGACAAGTACGAAATAACCTTTGAAAAAAACAGTCAAGGTCAGCTTTGTGCTTCCAATTTAATGGCGGTTGATAACTGATTTATATCAGCAATTTTTATTTTCAACACACATAGCGTGGGAAAGGCGGTGTTTTTATGAAATTTGATTTTTCGGTCAACTTAACAGAAAGCGACTATTTAGAATTTAATAAATTCTATATGTTAAAATCTCCCTACGGAGAAAAAAGTATCCGTAATTTCAGAATTGCTTTTTTAATTATTTTTGGACTTATTGCATTAATTAACTTTATTACAAAAGATTTTACCTCTGCAATTACCTCAATTGTTATTTGCGTTTTATTTCAACTGTTTTTAAAGCGGTTTCTGACGTCAAGCATAAAATCCACCGTTAAAATGCTTAAGAAAAAAGGAAAGATACCTTTTTCGCCATCCTCTTACATTGAGTTTTTGGACGATTGCTTTGTTGAAACAACCGACACGAACAAAACCGAGCAAAAATATTCTTCCATAGAGAGAATAAGCATTATAGAGAATAAATACATATATATTCATACCAACAGCGTGCAGGCTTATATAATTGCTAACGATTCCTTTAAATCCGAGGAACAGTATAACGATTTCTGCAATTTTTTGAAAACGGTGTGCTCTGAAATAAATCTTTATAAATAAATCTGAAAACAGCATAACGCAAAATTAAAAACAATCAGCGAGCCGTGTTAATTTACGGCTCGCTTTTCATTATGAACATTCATTTTAAGTAATCATTTTAAGTCAAATATTGAATTTTTATTATTTGTATGCTATACTAGAGTCGATAAATTCAAAAATCATCGGAGACGGCAAAATGAGAGAAGGCACAAGCGGATTTTGGCTTGAAGAGAAAAACGGCGAAATAAGCATCGGTTACGCCGATTACGGAGTATCGCAGTTTGGCGGCGGCGATTTTGAAAGAACCTATCGCCTCGACCGAGAAAATTCCGAGAAATTTCTCGCAGAACTCAAAAAAGAACACACGGGTACGCCAGAAGAAATGATTGAAGCCGCATTCGGCAGAGGTTTCAGCGACTCTTTATTTTGGGATTTTTGCAAAAAACACGGGATAAAATATTCCTCATCCACCTGGAGCGGTTAATTTATGAAAACAAACAGCAATCTTCAAAAAATGGTTTATTCGGCGCTTTTCTTGGCACTCGCCTATGTTTTACCATTCCTTACGGGGCAAATCCCCGAGATTGGCTCTATGTTATGCCCGATGCACGTTCCCGTTTTGCTTTGCGGTTTTATTTGCGGTTGGCCGTGGGGACTCTTTATCGGATTTATTGCTCCGCTTCTCCGTTCGCTTACCCTCGGCATGCCCCCATTCTTTCCCTATGCCGTTTCCATGGCATTTGAGCTTTGCGTATACGGTGCGGTAGCAGGTCTTATGAACAAATTGCTCCCGAAAAAGAAAGTCTATATTTACTGTTCGCTCATTTCGGCAATGATTATCGGCAGAGTTGTCTGGGGCGCTGCTATGTTCCTTTGTATAGGGCTTCGCGGCGGAAGCTTTACCTTTGCCGCATTTCTGTCGGAAGCTATTATCAATGCTGTTCCGGGAATTATTATGCAAATCGTTTTGATACCGCTTCTTGTAATGCTTTTCGACCGCCTCAAGATATCGAACATAAAGGATTAATTAAAACACTTATGAACCAAGATGCAAAAACCCGCAATCTGATTGATCAGCATTGCAAAAAATACCCTCGCTTAGATACTTGCGACCTGTTGAAATTTCTTTTTCAAAGCTCGTTTGGCTGCGAACATCTTGCCGGCTCCTTACAGACAGCAGTTGATTACATAGCCAATGAATACGAAAGTCTTTGCCCACACAGCGACGGAATTATTGACGAGCTTGACGGAGATTTTAGCCGTGTACATCTTTCTTATTTAAATCAAGGCTTATCCGTTGAAACCTTTGGTAAAATTTTCTGCGCGTCGGCAAAAAAAGAGCCTGACGGCATATTGAATCTTGAACGCAAGCTCACCGTTTTAAAAGAGCTTGCCCGCGAAAATGCAATTCCCTTTTCCTCGGCTGAAATTGAAAAGGCGGCTGATGAATGGAAAATAAAGAGTTATCCGTCAATACATCATTCCAATGCTTTCCGACTTGCCTACAAGCCCGCATACCGTGTTATATCGAACAGATATATTCCCTTTCTGGCTCTTTTTGCAAGGCTTGATAAGCTACTGAAGGACGGCAACGTGATACTTGCCATTGAAGGCGGAAGCGCAAGCGGCAAAACGACTCTCGGAGAAATGCTAAAAGAAATTTACGGCTGCACAGTCTTGCATATGGACGATTTCTTTCTTCGCCCCGAGCAGAGAACGAAGGAGCGTTACGAAGAGGTCGGCGGCAATATTGACCGCGAAAGATTTCTTTCGGAGGTATTAATTCCGCTTAGGCGCGGAGAGCCGATTCAATACCGCAGATTTGACTGCGGAAGCATGACCGTTTTGCCCGCGACAGAAATTGTACCGAACAGACTGACCGTAGTAGAGGGCGCATATTCGATGCATCCAAACCTTTCGTGCTATTACGATTTATCTGTATTTCTCGATGTTTCGCCCGAGCTTCAGAAAAGGCGCATTTTGAAGCGAAATTCACCGAACACGGCTGAGCGTTTTTTCAATGAGTGGATTCCGCTTGAAAAAAACTATTTTTCAAAAATGCATGCGGCTGAGCGCTGTGATATTTCGGTTTTAATTTCAGAATAATTTAACACCCATATTACCTTAAGGCAGCAAAAGCCTCATAGACAAGGACGACAGGAGCTTTTTATGAAAAAGATATTAATAGTTGTAGATATGCAAAATGATTTTATTGACGGAGCACTCGGAACACGCGAAGCCGCCGCAATAGTACCTTACGTTAAGGAGTTAATAGAAAATTTTGACGGCAAGGTGCTTTTCACAAGGGATACTCATTTGGATAACTATATGGAAACCCAAGAGGGCAAAAACCTACCCGTGCCGCATTGCATCAAAGGAAGCGACGGTTGGCAGATAAAATCGGAACTCGACGCTCTGCGCAAAACCGAGCCGATTGACAAGGTTACCTTCGGCTCATCCGACCTTATAGATATACTCAAAAACGAGAGTGATATAGAAAGCATTACTTTCGTTGGACTCTGTACGGACATATGCGTTATTTCAAACGCCATGCTGACCAAAGCATTCTTTCCCGAAATTCCCTTGACGGTCGATGCAAAGGGCTGTGCCGGAGTGTCGCCCGAAAGTCACGCCCGCGCCCTTGAAGCTATGAAAATGTGTCAGATAAGAATTATAAACGATTGAACACTTTCAAAAATTATACTAGGAGCAAAATATGCTAACTAAGGTTGACATTCACGATTTTTTAATTAAAAACAACATCAAAAAAAGCGACACGGTCCTTATCCACACTTCGATGAGGGCGCTCGGCGAGGTTGAGGGCGGGTGCGACGGATTGATTGACGGGTTTGCCTCGTATCTTACAGACGGACTCTTTCTTGTTCCGACTCACACGTGGGCTAACGTTAATAAAAACCAGCCGATATACGACGTAAGAAGCACTGTTCCCTGCATAGGCGCGCTTCCCACCGTTGCGGCATTTCGCAAGGACGGAATACGCTCGCTCCACCCCACGCACTCGCTCGCCGCTTTCGGCAAACGCGCGGCGGAATTCGTTCGAGGCGAAGAATTTGCAACACCCCCCTGTTTTCTCGGTGGAGCTTGGTCAAGGCTTTATGAGGAAGATGCAAAAATACTGTTGCTCGGAGTAGGTCTTGACAAAAACACCTATATTCACGCAATTGACGAAATGGTTGACGCTCCGGGTAAGCTTTCCGAACAAAAACAGCTTACAATAATTGACTACGACGGCAACAGCCGTGACGTGATTTACAGAAGCCACAGCCATCCTACCTCACAGTATTTTGTTAATTATCAGAAACCGCTCGACACCCTAGGCGTGCTCTCATACAGCAAGCTCGGAGATGCAACGGTGACTATGATGGGGGCGCGCGAGCTTACACACGTACTCAAAAAAATCTGGTCGAATACGAATTACGACATTACCGAATCCTATAACGAAATTCCCGAAAGCTACTATATGGGTGACTGATATTATATATCTTGAAACAAACTGTTATTCGCACTCACTCATGAAGCGTGTTGATTTTAACGTGCTTTTACCCGAGCACAAAAAGGGCGGCTCACACAACAGAAAGAGCCGCCCTGATTATATTTAATATGAGAATTTTTACATTTTTTCGGCTAGTGCCTTTCGTTTTTTCCAGATTCCCGAGAGGAAGTATATAAGGCTTGGAATGGAGTAGCCGTAAGGCGCAAGACCATATCCGAGGACGAAGCCGTAAAAGCCAAAATCAAGCACTATTCCGAAAAGCCAGCTAAGTCCGATACGAAGCGCAACACCGTCTAAAATTGCAAGAACCATGCCGAGCTTTGCGTTTCCGATACCCTGAATAAAGGCACCCGTGCCGCGCATTACGGCAAACGCCGGGAACATCCAAAGTATTGCCTTGATAAAGGTAGACGACATTTCGTGAACGAGCGGGTCGTCCGAGAAAAGCATAAACAGCTGCTTGCCGAGCAGAACGTAAAGCAGCATAAATACAAGCGTGAACGCCACGGATATCACCCATGCGTGATAAACGACCTGCTTTGCCCTCTTTTGATTGCCCGCACCGATATTCTGACTTATCATCGGCATTGCCGCGTACTGTATACCCTGACATATCTTGTTGACTATATCGTCGATTCGTACGCCGACGCCAAAGGTTGCGGAAGCAACTACGCCAACCTTGTTTATCATTGCGTTTACGAAAAGCATTGATATATTTATAAAGCCCGACTGTATAGCCATCGGCATACCAAGACTCGTTATCATACCGATATATTTGAGATTTGGTTTAAAGCTTTCGGCCTTAAAATCGAAGCCAAAGGATTCCTTTCTCTTATAAAGGTAGAATATAGAGAAAAGGAAGGATACCGTCTGACCGATAATAGTCGCCCACGCCGCGCCCGCAACGCCCCAACCGAGAAGACCCGTGAAAAGCAGGTCAAGAACAAGGTTCAGCGCAGAGGCTATACCGATAAACAAAAACGGACTTTTTGCATCGCCCATTCCGCGAAGAACGGCTGAAACCATATTATATCCTGCGGTAAATATAAGACCCGCGCCGCATATAATGAGATATTCCATAGCCATATCGTAGGATTCCACGGGAATATTCATCACGTTGAGAATCGGCACACGCGCGCCGAGTATAACACCGGAAAGAAGGATCGAAATCGCAAGCACATATCCGAAAAGCGTGCCCATAACGTCATTCATTTCCTTCTTTTTCTGCGCGCCGAGAGCCTGCGAAATCAAGACCTGACCCGCATTTGAAAAGCCAAGACACACCATAGTCGCAAAATTAAGTATCTGGCTGCTTTGCGATACTGCGGAAAGGCCCGCCGTTCCAACGTAGCGACCGACTATTATCATATCTATCGTGCTATACAGCACCTGCAAGGCGTTTGACGCCATGAAAGGAAGAGAAAACCAAAGCAGCTGACGCGCTATATTCCCCTTCGTAAAATCCTTTGATAAGCTTTTAGTACTCAAAATTACATCTCCAAAATTATATTCCAAAATATTTTAACACAAAACACGGCATTTTAAAGCATAACCGAGAATTTTCCGTGCGAATTTTCCGTGCAAATCAGGAGGTTATACTTTTCATTTGCCATTATCCCACCGCTCGCCCTTCTTATACTCGCTGGGAGATACGCCGACATCCTTTTTAAACACCGATGAAAAATAAAGAGGGTCGGAAAAGCCCGAGAGAATAGAAACGTTTTTAACCGAATCTAAGCCGTGATCGAAGAGTGATATTGCGTATTTTATTCTGAGCGAGCGAAGATATTCGGAATATCCTACACCCATTTTCTTCTTAAATACGTGCGAAAGATATTTTGGATTATAGGATAGCATCTCGGCAACCGCGGAGAGCGACAGATCCACGTCGCGAAAGCGCTCCTCGGATATTTCAAGGATTCTGTTTACAAGTCCGTCATCCTTTGACATTCCCGTCGAAAGCCGTGAAAACGTATACAAAAGTATACTTTCAGATGCAAGGTCTATCGTTTGCTCGCTTGCTCTTGAAAGGCTCTCGCTCCATAGCGGGATAAGTCCGTCAAACCCCTCAAAGCATCTGTTAGAGTGCTTTATATCAAATCGCCTTAAAAGCTCGTCTGCGCGTGAGCCATCAAATTCTATATACATATACGAAGTTTGCATTCGCGCCTCGGCTTTTATTCTTTCTCCCTTGAACGCAAAAAAAAGATGCCCCGACGAATAAGGAAGTTCAAGACTGTCAAAGAAAATTTTCCCCTCGCCTTGTGTGACGAGAATTACTCTGTTTGATCTGACCGTGTTAGGCAGACCTATGGTTTCTTCATTCATTTCAAGAACGAAGCAAGAGGTAACGAGCTCCTTTGCGATGGGAACTGCGGGAAATTTACAGATATTTTTGCTTTTCATCAAACACTCCAAAAAACAAGCTACTGTTTAAATATACTACAAAACAAATCAAAAGTCAATGCATTTCTAACTTATTCCAATAAATATATGGAAATTTTCCATTGTTTTTATTAGTGAAAATATGATATACTCATATTGACGGATTATTTTTTATCCTTCAATCACCTCATAAATTTAATCGGAGGAAAATTACGGTGAAAAAAATCAGAATAGGTATTTTCGGCGCAGGCAGAGGCATTTCCATTGCGCAAAACTTTATGATGCTCAACTGTGAGATAGTCGCGCTCTGCGACTCGAGAGAAAACCGACTTAAAAAGGCGTCAAAGGAGCTTGGCGAGGATATTCCAACCTTCTCCGACTTTGACGAATTTATCAAGCAGGATATGGATGCGGTCGTTCTCGCGAACTTTTTCCACGAGCATGCACCGTATGCAATAAAATGCTTTGAGCGCGGTCTTCACGTTTATTCCGAATGTATAAGCAACGGAACTATGGCGGAGGGCGTCGAGCTTCTTCGCGCCTTTGAGAAAAGCAATTCCATATTTATGCTTGCAGAAAACTATCCTCAGATGATATTCAACAGAGAAATGAAGAGAATCTGCGATAGCGGAAATCTCGGAAAGGTTCTTTACGCCGAAGGCGAATACAATCATCCCGGCGACCCCAAGAATTCCGAATTCAAAAAGGACTACGTCTATTACGGTAAGCATTGGCGCAACTACCTGCCGAGGACGTATTATATAACCCACTCGCTTGCGCCTATCATGTGGATAACCGGCGCAACGCCCAAAAGAGTTTCCGCATTGGCTATGTACGCGCCCATAGAGGAAGAGGACGCACCCGTGTCAACCTACGTCGGTGACCGCGCGGCAATAGTCACTATGCAAAACGACGACGGCTCGGTATTCAGAGTTACGGGATGTGCCGCGTTCGGCGGCCATCACAACGCTTACCGCGTGTGCGGAACTGAGGGCTCGGTTGAAAATCTCAGGGACGGCAGCGACAGAGTTCTTCTCCATTATAACGATTGGTCGAAGCCCGAGGGTGCTGAGGAAGTGAGCATTTACGCGCCCGAATGGAATGATAAGGACGAGGCTCTTATTAAAACGAGCGGTCACGGCGGCGGCGATTTCCTTGCTTCTCGTATGTTCGTAGAATGCTTAAGAGAAAACAAACAGCCCGAGCATCCGTTTGATATTTATTCATCGGTAACTATGTCGTCGGTTGCCATTCTTTCTCACCGCTCAATGCTTGAGGGCGGCGTGCCCTACGACATTCCCGATTTTAAGCTTGAGGAAGTCAGAAAGCAGTACGAAAATGACAGAATCTCGCCGTTCTACACCGATGACGGAGGAACACCCGATATTCCCTGCTGCTCTCACGTAAATCATGCCCCCACCGAAAAACAAACCGAGGTTTACAATAAGCTCGTTGAGTCCTGGGGTTAATTCAAAAACGCGTCTCCGCCTGCCGACGGGACGCGTTTTTTTGCATAATTTAAATAAAATATTGAAATAACGCTTTATTTATGATATAATTCAAGATGATATTATAATCGAAAACGAGGAAATTATATGAAATACTTTCTTGCAATTGATATCGGAGCATCATCGGGACGCCATATTTTAGGTTGGCTTGACGGCGGAAAAATGTATACCGAGGAGATATACCGTTTTCAGAACGGTCCCTTAAAATCTCAAAATCCCGACGGAAGCACTTCTCTTAAATGGGACACCGAAGGACTTTTTGCCGAAATTCTTAACGGACTTAAGAAGGCCTATGAGCTTGGGAAAATTCCCGAATCGGTCGGAATCGATACCTGGGGCGTGGATTACGTTCTTCTTGACGAAAAGGGCGAGCTGATTGACGGAGTTTTTTGCTATCGCGATTCGCGAACCGAAAAAACCATCCCCAAGGTTCACTCAATTATTCCCTTTGAGAAGCTTTACGAAAAAACAGGCATAGGCTTTGCAAGCTTCAACACCGTATATCAGCTTTACGATGACAAGGAAAGCGGCAAAATGGATAAAGCCGCAGTATATATGAATCTACCGGATTATTTTCATTACAGACTGACAGGCGTCGTTATGCATGAATACACCGAATCGACAACCACAGGCATGGTCAACAGCCAAACGCACGAATGGGATAACGAGATAATAGATGCTCTCGGCTATAAGCGCGAGCTGTTCGGAAAAATCAGCCAACCCGGAACCGTTGTCGGCAGTTTTACCGATTCGGTTGCGGAGTTCGTAGGATACAATGCAAAGGTCGTCCTGCCCGCAACGCACGACACGGGCAGCGCGGTAATAGCTGCTCCGCTGGAAAAGCAAACGCCTTATATTTCAAGCGGTACTTGGTCGCTTCTCGGAGTTGAGCAGAATTTCGCGCACACCGACGAGGATGCAAGAGTATCGGCATACTCCAACGAAGGCGGTGCAAACGGCACCTTCCGTCTGCAGAAGAATATCATGGGACTCTGGATGATTCAGCAGGTCAGACACGAGCTCGACGATAAGTACAGCTTTGCAGAGCTTGTGGAAATGGCAAAAAAATCACCGATAGACGATTCGGTAGACGTAAATGAATCCCGTTTTCTAGCTCCTGAAAGCATGATAAAAGAAATTAATCTTGCCGCGGGAAGAACGCTTTCGGTTGGAGAGATGGCGTACTACATATACAACAACCTCGCCAAGTCCTATGCTGAAAGTCTTTCGGCGCTTGAGGCTTTGACCGGGGAGAAATACGACACCCTTAACATTATAGGCGGCGGAAGCAAAAATATTTTTTTGAACGAGCTGACCAAAGAAAAGACGGGTAAGAAAATAATCACGGGCCCCGCCGAGGGCACGGCAATAGGAAATCTTGTAATCCAGATGATTTCGGCAGGCGAGCTTTCGGATATAGCAGAAGGCAGAGCCATAATTAAAAAATCCTTTGATATAAACACTCTTTGATTATTGATAAAATTTGAATAATCTTTATTAAATAAACAGGCGGTTTTGCAAACCTTGGTTTACAAAACCGCCTGTTTATTATTTTTATCGCAAAATCATCTTACGTTCATTTTGTCAAGGAATTTCACTGCCTCGCCGATATCCCCCGCAGGCGTGTCACCGCATTCGCGCTCAATTGTGAGGTATCCGTCAAACCCTGCGTCGCGAAGCGCCGCAAGATAGGTATCAAAATTAACGTCACCCTTGCCGAGCGGAAGCTCTTCAAAAAGTCCGCTTCCCGCAAGCTTTGGCACACCGTAGTAGCGAGGAGAGTAAAACTGCTTAGTATTGAAGGGCTTGAGCTGTCTGCCGTCCTTTGCGTGAGTATGAACTATGTAATCGCGAAGATTTCTGACTGCTGTAACAGGGTCATCACCCGCGCACATTACAAGGTTTGCAGGGTCAAGGTTTACCGCAACTCCGTCGCTGCCGAGGGTGTCGAGAAATTTTTTGAGAAGCTCGGATTTTTCAGGTCCTGTTTCAACTGCAAAGTGACCGCCTACCGATTTTGCATACTCAGCTAGTTCATAGCACACCTCGTGCATACTTTCATACTGAACGCAGTTTTCGGTTTCGGGAACAACGCCTATATGCGTGGTAACGATATTCGTGCCAAGCTCAAGCGCCATATCGAGAAGACTTTTTTCAAGGTCGATAAGAGCTCTGTCCTTAGTGTAATACATATCGCAGCCGAAATCACCGCATATCGCGGAAACCTCAATTCCCGCGTCGGAAAGGATTTTCTTTGCATCGGATACGGAAACCGTATTTTCAAATTTGAGCCTATGTATAAGCTCGTCACCGCGGCCGACCAGGAATTTTGCGCCAATCTGCACGCCGTCTGCTCCGACCGCCTTAGCCTGTTTTATTGCGGATTCAAAATCGCATCTGAAGCTGTCAATTATAACGCCTATTTTCATACTCTGCCCCCGTTATACTTTTTTCTATATTATAACACTATACTCGGTAAATGTAAACCTCATTTTTTTAACAATAAAATAATATTTTTTGTCATATTCGATTATTAGCCTTATTTTCTATTGAAAAAAACCGCCCCGCGTGCTATAATATTTTTCGAAATACTGAACAGGAGTTATATTTTATGAAAAAAATTCCCTGTATATTAAAAACCGATATCCAAATGCTTGGTTCAGGTGAGAAGCTTTCTCTCGGTGAAAACCTTATAAAAACAGGCAAGCATTTAAGCTTTACCGCCGATCTTGACGATATAGGCAACGGAAGAATAATAATCGCGCACGGGTATATGGTAACCCACGGCTCGTGGATAGAAATTACAGGGGATACCGTGTCCTGCTTCTCCTATTATTACTACGCAAAGCCACCGCTTTGCCCCACTCTGAAAGAACCTGCCGCGCACGGTCTTAAAATTCGTGATTTTCTCACGGTCAATATAGAAGCGTATTCAAAGAGCGGCGGTTGCTTTGCGCAGATCATGACAAGCTCGGGACTGTTCAGGCTTGATTTGCCGGGCTGGTGCGCAAACGAAGGCGAGGTTATGGCTATGCCCGAGGGCGTGTCGCTTAAAAACTGCCGACTTAACTGGTTTTCGGAGGATTTCAGCAAAGATATATGGATAGTGGGCGACTCATATCTCGGCTTTACAAGCAAGCAAAGATGGCCGTACTACCTTTTCCGTGACGGATATAAAAATGCCTTGCTGATGGGTTTTCCCGGAATGAATGCAGAACGCGGAATTGAGGAATTCAAAAAATGGGTTGAATACCAAACTCCGACGTTTGCCGTTTGGTGTCTTGGTATGAATAATCTCGATCCCGAGGACAAGGCAAACGAAGGATACGTTGCGGCAACGGCGGAATTTCTCGGAATTTGCAAGAAAAAAGGCATCACGCCAATCCTTTCAACTACGCCAAACACACCGAAACGCATAAGCCGACACAAAAACGCTTGGGTGCGCTCACTTGGCGTAAGATATATTGATTTCAACCGTGCCGTAGGAGCGGATAAAATTCTTGAATGGTATCCCGATATGCTGAGTGCTGACCTGGTGCATCCCGACGAGCTTGGAGCAAAGGCTCTTTATATGCAGGTCTTAACAGATTTTCCCGAAATAATGCACCGATTTTAATACCGCACGTGATTTTTGATCAATTCAGGCGCCGACTCTTGACAAACTTTGATATTTAAAATATACTTATTATATAAATTCAAATTGAGGTATATTAAATGAACACGATTAGTTTTAATAAAGGAAACACCCTCGTGGTTGCGCACAGAGGTCTTTCGGGTATAGAGCCGGAAAATACGAACGCGGCGTTTATTGCGGCAGGCAACCGTTCATACTACGGAATAGAAACCGACATTCACAGAACTGCAGACAGAAAATTCGTTGTTGTTCACGACGGAAACTTAAAAAGAGTAGCAGGAGCAGAAATTGACGTAGAATCCAGCACTCTTGAAGAACTTCAAAAAATACTGCACTTTGACAAGGACGGTCTGGCCGACAGAATCGACGCGCGTGTCACAACCCTCGAAAACTATATCAAAATATGCAAAAAATACGAAAAACACGCAGTTCTTGAGTTGAAAAGCGATTTTACCGATGAGGAAATCGAGAAAATCATTGAAATAATAAAAAGCTACGACTATCTTGATAATCTCACCTTTATTTCCTTCGTTTACACCAATCTTACGAAAGTAAGAAAAATACTTCCGAATCAGTCCGCGCAATTCCTCTTCTCCGAGTTCAGCGAGGAAATTGAGAAAAATATAGCCCGCGACAGACTTGACGTTGACGTCTATTATAAAGCTCTGACAAAAGAAAAGATTGATGAGCTTCACAAGGCGGGAGTGAAGGTCAACTGCTGGACTGTCGACATCAAGGAAGATGCCGAACAGCTTGACGAGTGGGGCGTAGATTACATAACTTCGAACATTCTTGAGTAAAAATGGGTATTCTCATTTGTTTTAATCGGATTTTGTAGCAGAAAGTGGAGAAATAATTCCATTTTCGCAAAAAAAGCGTTACGGCGTTGCAAATTTATGCTGCCGTAACTCTTTTCGTTTTTTCTTTACATACCGGGTCTGAGCAAATATTCGGTAACACCGGTAATCTTCTTTCTTTTCTCCCCATACTCTTCAAAATGACATTCCATAGAAGCTAAAATCATATTTGACAAATTCGGAATAGTGGGAAAAAGCTCGTCATTGAAGCTTTCGGGATAAGGGAAGGAGGAATTGTCAAGCATATACGGATAAAGAAAATCGACCGCCTCCTTCAAAAGACAAACGCCGTACTCGCCGTCAGGCTCAAAAAACTCGCTGTATCCATGCATTTTTGCCATATTTGCAATAAGGTAAAGTCCTCTGATATTGCAAAGCGAATAATGGAATGCCATCGTCCTTGCAAGCTCATAAGGCATTTTGCCGTCCTTTTCAATCTGGTCCTTAAACCGTCTTTTATACGCCGTGGTGCAGATTTTTTTAATTAACGATTCTCTTTCGGTGAAAATAGCGCAGGATAGAATCAACACATCAAAAAACGTGCCGTGATTATTCGGCTCGGTATCCTCGGTGAGCGCGTTTTCGCTTGTCAGAAGCCAATCGGTAAACTCCTTATACCAGCCCTTAATTTGATTCACTCTATCGTCGCTTATATATCCGAGATATTCAAGTATTGCCACCGAATCAAAAATCTGATACGAGTAGGCAAAATCAATTATTCCGATTCCGCGTCCGTCACAAATCCCCGGTATCGCCTGCGCGTATTCCGCATGAGGATTCATATAGGTATCGGGTGCGAGATGCCATACGTAAATAGCATTTTCGGCAGCTCTGCCATACTCCTCGGAATCAAGAAAGAATGCCGCAAGAGCAAGCTCAAGCACCCGTCTTGCCATAAGTCTTGGGGTTATATCCTCTATTGAGCCGGGGAGAATCTCGCCGTCACGCCTAATATACGGAAGTCCGTCGGGGGTGTCGGGATTCGGCCACCAGTAAGGTCCTGCCGATGCGTAGTCGTGCGGATTGCCGGTCTTTGCTCTTGCGTTTCTGTCGGTTACGGCAAAGGGCTTTGCGCGAAGATGCTCTTCAGCGCGGGCGCGCAAAGCGTCAAGAGCTTCTTTGGGAATCTGATTTTCTTTTTTCATTTTCAGAAGAAGCTCTCCCGAAAAGCTTACGGTATTAATGCTATCAATATTTACGTTAGTCATGTCTTTCTCCTAAATTCCCGGATATGCCGACTCCAAAATAAATTTGTTGCTTATCAAATCCGCCTTGTCAATATATCCCTCTTTCGCAAAACGTCCGTCTGCCCACAAAAGCACAGCCTTCATCCTTTCAGGCACAAGTTCGGGTTTAAATTCCTCATAAGGAAAGCTATCAAAAGACACAGCGTATGGATACAGATAATCGAGCGCCTTTTTAATTACAACGTCACCGTATTTTTCATCAGGCGATAAATATTCCGTGTATCCGTTATCCGCTGCCATACCTGCGATAAGCATAAGGGCTCTGAGATTTGATATCGAGTAAATCATCCCCTTAGTCCGACGCAGCTCAAGCGGCTGAGAACCGTCTGGCTCAACCTGCTCCCTGAAGCGCCGCTCGTATGACGTCGTTAAAATCTTTTTTAAAAGTGCCTCTCTGCCCGTAAAAGCAGCCAAAGCAATGAGCTGAACATCTGAGTAGGTTCCGTGATTGTTTGGCTCACAGTCCTCCTCTATTCCGCACTCGCTTGTAAGAATCCAATCGGTAAACTCGTTATACCACCTTTTCAGCCCGACAACATTTTCCTCGGCTATAAAGCCGAGTGACTCAAGTATGCCGACAGAGTCAAATACGCGATATGACGACATGGAAAAATCGATTATTCCGATTCCGCGTCCGTCACAAATTCCCGGAATTGACTGAGCATACCTTGCGTGCGGAGTCATATAGGTCTCGGGATTAAGGTGCCAATCGTAAAGAATCTTTTCCGCTGCTCTGCCATATTCCGAAGAGTCAAAGTAATAAGCAGCAAGGCTGAGAAGAAACGCCCTCTCACTCATTTTTCTGTAGGTTACGGTGTCCGTTGCCATGGGGCTCCCTTTACCGTCACGTCTTATATACGGAAGTCCGTCGGGCGTATCCGGATTCGGCCACCAATAAGTACCGATTGAGGCATAATCGTGAGGGTTGCCGGAAGACGCCCTCATCACCCTTTCTGTAACGGCAAGAAGCTCTCCGGAAAGACTATCGTCAGCCAATTTTTTAAGCTCGGCTAAAACGGTGTCGGATACAATGCCGTCTTTTTTCATTTTCCAAAGCTTCTCACCGGAGAAGCTAACCGTTTTGGGAATATTAAAATTCATAATCTCTCCCCTGATATAAAATTTCAAAATAATTTTTGCGGCTTTTTATCAGCCCTTCTTTTTGCATTTTACCAATCTCGGCTGAAAGTCCGCTCCGCTCCACCTCAAGATAGTCGGCAAGTTCCTGACGGTCAAACGGAATTTTAAATGATGATGAATTGTTCTTCTTTGCCTGATACGAAAGATAAGATAAAAGCTTTTCTCTTGTTGAACGCTTCGAAACAAATTCGATTTTCTGATAGTAGGAAAGCGTTTTCGAAGCAAGAGCTTTCACAAGGTTAAATATAAGCTGCTGATGAAATCCGCAGTTGTTAGAACAAGTGTGAAGAATGTGAGAGCTATCAATAAACATTATCTCCGAGGGCTCGTCGGTGACCACCGAGACCGGAATTTCAGACATCTCAGCACAGGCAAATGCCTCAGCAAACATCTCAGCAGACTCCACCGCGCTCACGATGCTTCTGTTTCCATAATAATCATCCTGAATTATTTGGACCGTACCTGTCAAAACTATTCCTATGTATTTTGTGCACGTGCCCTCGTTGAATATAGTGCATTTTTTCTCAAAGTGTTCTACCTTAGCTCCAAGGCAGGAAAGCAAAACAATAATTTTTTCATCTGATACGTCACAAAAAAGAGGACATCTCTTTAAAACAGGAAGATATTTTTTCATTTTTTCACCCTTTGTTGAAAATTCAACAGATTATTTATCTTAATTATACTATAATAATTTCAGAAAATCAACAATAAATCGAACAAAGGAATGCCAGATTAGATGAAATTTGCATTTTTTGATGCTAAACCTTACGACAAGCCTTCGTTTGAAAGATACGGTAAGGAAAGCGGAATACAGTTTAAATATTTTGAAACCAAGCTTAACGAGGATACGGTAAAGCTTGCAAGCGGATATGACGGTGTGTGCGTTTTCGTCAACGACACGGTAAACGCTGCGGTGATTGACAGACTTGTTGAGCTCGGTGTGCGAGTAGTTGCGCTTCGATGCGCAGGATTTAATAACGTAGATATGAAATATGCATACGGAAAAATCCACGTTCTGAGAGTCCCGGCATATTCGCCGTATGCAGTAGCTGAGCACGCTATGGCAATGCTCCTGACTTCTATAAGAAGAATACACAAGGCATACATCAGAACAAGGGATTTCAATTTCAGCCTTACCGGAATGACCGGATTTGACCTTCACGGCAAAACCGTCGGAATTATCGGCACGGGAAAAATCGGACGCACGTTTGCGGATATATGCCGAGGCTTCGGAATGAAAATTCTCGCATATGATAAATATGAATACGATGGATTTGCAAACGGAAATAACGTCAGATACGTAACTATTGACGAGCTTTTCGAAAAAAGCGACATCATATCGCTCCACTGCCCTCTTACAGAGGAAACCTATCATATAATAGATAAAACGTCTATTGAAAAATGCAAAAGAGGCGTGGTTATTATAAACACCTCCCGCGGAGCTCTTGTTGATGCCGAAGCGCTTCTTCAGGCAATAAAAGCAAGAAAGGTCGGGGCTGCCTGTCTCGACGTTTACGAAGAGGAATCCGACTTCTTTTTTGAGGATTTTTCAGGGCATATCATCAACGATGACACCCTCGCAAGACTTATATCAATGCCAAACGTTATCGTGACCTCGCATCAGGCATTTTTGACCGAGGAAGCACTGGCAAACATTGCCGAAACTACCGTTAATAATATCATTGAGTTCTTTTCTCACGGCAAATGTCCTAACGAGCTGTGTTACAGATGCGGAGTGGCAGAGGATTGCAAAAGCGGAAAATGCTTTTAAACAAACAATTATATAATAAAACATAAAAAAACACATTTATAAAGGAGAAAAAACTATGAAAAAATACGTTTGCGATGCATGTGGCTGGGAATACGACGAGGAGGCAGGCGCACCGGATCTCGGAATAGCTCCCGGCACAAAATTCGAGGATCTTCCCGAAGATTTTGAATGTCCTCTTTGCGGAGTCGGCAAAGATATGTTCTCGGAAGCATAAAACCCATTCCGTTCGGACACAAATAAAATCAGACAGATGCGTTGTATATTTAACAGCGCATCTGTCTGATTTTTTACTAACTTAATAAATCACGGAGAAACTTTTTTGATTAAAGAAGCTTATTATAAAGCTCGGTAATCTCTTCTACGCTGGTTTCTCTCGGGTTACCGGGACGGCAAGCATCGGCATATGCCGACTCAGCAAGGAATTTTACGTCCTCGGGCTTAACTATATCCTTAAGGTCAGCAGGGATTCCTACGTCAAGCGAGAGCTGCTTAACTGCATCAATTGCAGCCTTGCGGTATTCTTCGGTCGTCATTTCGTCAACGCCCTTAACGCCCATAGCTCTTGCAATCTCTCTGTACTTTTCGCCCGTAGCAGGTGCGTTATACTCCATAACGGTAGGAAGAATTATAGCATTTGCAACGCCGTGGGGGGTATCGTAAAGTGCGCCGAGGGGGTGAGCCATGGAGTGAACTATACCGAGTCCTACGTTTGAGAAGCCCATTCCCGCAACGTACTGACCGAGAGCCATTCCCTCTCTGCCTGCATCCTCGCCGTTTACGGCAGCGCGCAGTGAAGAAGCGATAAGCTCAATAGCTTTGATATGAAACATATCCGAAAGAGTCCACGCACCCTTGGTGATATAACCCTCAATAGCGTGTGTAAGAGCATCCATACCCGTTGCCGCTGTGAGTCCCTTGGGCATAGTTGACATCATATCGGAGTCAACGACTGCAATAACGGGAATGTCGTGAACGTCAACGCAAACCATCTTTCTGTTATTCTGTACGTCGGTGATAACGTAGTTGATGGTAACCTCAGCTGCCGTTCCTGCAGTTGTTGGAACCGCGATAATCGGAACGCACTTATTCTTGGTAGGAGCAACGCCCTCAAGAGAACGAACGTCCTCAAACTCGGGGTTGGTTATTATTATTCCGACAGCCTTAGCGGTATCCATTGAAGAGCCGCCGCCGATTGCTACTATACAGTCTGCACCGTATTCGCGGAATGCCTTAACTCCTGCCTGAACGTTTTCAATTGTGGGATTGGGTTTGATTTCTGAGAATACAGTGTATTCAATTTTCGCTCCGTCAAGAACGTCGGTCACCTTCTTGGTAACGCCAAACTTGATAAGGTCGGGGTCGGATGCCACGAACACCTTCTTGAATCCGCGTGCTTTTACCTCGTCAGCTATGGCAAGAATAGCGCCGCGTCCGTGATACGAGGTTTCGTTAAGTACAAATCTGTTCATTTTAATAACTTCCCTTCTTTATTATATTTTATTTTGTTATTGTTATTATTTTAACAATCATTGCAAATATAGTATATAACTTTTTTTACGCTTTGTCAATAGTATATTTTGCCGCATTGTTTTATAATTTTCAGACATTTTGAAAAATTTGTCTTTTTTAAAGAATTAATTTATGGTATAATATTGATAAAAAAAGAACGGCGGTAAATATGAAAAGATACATAACGGTTGACTGCGGAACTACGAATACCAGAGTTTTTCTCGTTGAAGTGGACAAAATAGTTTCTCACTCGTCTCTTTCCGTCGGTGCAAAGAACTGCTTCGAAGACAGAACGAGTTTTACAGCTGTGCTGAAAGCGGAAATTGACTCTTTAATAAAGAAAAATTTACTTTTCGAAAAAGATATTGAAGCTATAATTTTATCGGGCATGATAACCTCGGAGCTTGGGCTTTGCACGGTTGAGCATATAAAGGCACCCGCAGGCAAAGCGGAGCTAAATAAGGGACTCGTGCTACGTGACGTCGGAATTTCGAGCCTTCCCTGCTATTTTATTCCCGGTGTTAAAACCAATGCAGCCACGCTTGATGCAACCGATATGATGAGAGGCGAGGAAGCCGAGCTTATGGGACTTATCCGCAAGGGCGACGGCGAGTGCGTTTACGTGCTTCCGGGCTCACACTCAAAACACATTATCGTTGACAGCGAGGGGCGTATATCCGATTTCGGAACGTTTTTGAGCGGTGAGCTGATAGCCGCGCTTGCAAATCACACGATACTTAAGGACAGCGTAAGCCTTGATATAGAGAGCTTTGACGAAGAATATCTTCTTACGGGATACGATTATGCAAAGAAATACGGAATCAGCGCGACTCTTTTCAAAACAAGAATCGCAAACAGACTTTTCGGATTAAATCCCATACAGTGTTACAGCTTCTTTATGGGCGCAGTGCTTGAAAACGAGATATCCGCCGTTACAAAATACGGCAAAAAGAAAATTATGATCGGCGGCAAGGCATCTTTGCGAGAACCTATGAGATTTATAATAGAAAACAGAACCGAGCTTGAGGTCGGTACGTATTCGGATGACGAAACGAAATTCGCAACGGCTCTCGGCGCGGTAAAAATATTTACATTCAAAGGAGAATAAGACCTTGACGGAAGAAACGAAAAGAGTTATCGAAGAAAGCAAACGCGGATTCGGCAAGGACAACGCTAAAGAAGCATGTCCCGTTTTATACAGACCTGAAGATAAATTATATAAGGAAGAAATCAGACTTTTTCAAGGCTGCCCCACAGTTGCGGTAACCGAAGGCGGCAGAATATATCTCGGCTGGTATGCAGGCGGCACGGGTGAGCCGAGACTTGAAAACTATAATCTTTTAATTTACAGTGACGACGGCGGAAAAACCTTTTCCGAGCCGCTTATAGTTATACCGAGCGACAAAGAAAGAATGGTTCACGCTCTCGATATTCAGCTTTGGCGCGCTCCCGACGGAGCAATATGGTTATTTTGGGTTCAGAACAACGTTCGCACTCTGACTGCCGATAACGAATATATGCTATCGGCTATGCAAACCGATAAACGCCCCGTCGTTACGGTAGAGGGCAATATATATCCCGATATGCGCCACACCGAATGGTGCATCGTCTGCAAAAACCCCGATGACGAAAATCCAGAGTTTTCAGAGCCAAGGCTTCTTGATATCGGATTTTTGAGATGCAAGCCTACAGTGCTTTCCGACGGCAGATGGTTTTTCCCGAATTACGACCAGCTTACAGACAACTACGGTTACAGTATATCGAAAGACGAGGGCAAAAGCTTCACTCGCTATTACGGATCGGAAAAGCTTCCTACGGGCTTTGACGAAACCATGGTTTACGAAAAAAACAACGGTGATATCCGTATGCTTGCGCGATGCGCTCCCGGAGAGCTTGCCGAAACCACCTCGCACGACGGTGCTGAAAGCTGGTCGGAAACAAAGCTTTCGGGAATTGACAGCCCAAGCACGAGATTCTTTATTTCAAGAACACCCACCGGTAAGGTTATCCTTGTAAACAATGACAGCCGCGAGGGGCGCACAAGAATGAGCGTTTGGCTCTCGGACGATGACGGCGACACGTGGAAATATAAGAAAACGGTCGGAAACCCCGAATATATAACCTCATATCCCGACGTTGATTTCTTCGAAGACAAAATCTACCTGACCTATGACAGAGGACGCACCAAGGAGCGTGAAATATACTTTTCTGTATTTACCGAAGCTGATATAATGAATCCCAAAACAGAGCTTGAAGCCCGCGTAATAAGCCGAGGCACAGCTCCACTGCCCGAAAAAACAAACTGAAAAGTGGATTTGAGAAATTTTCTATTGCAAAAAAACAAAATAGATGCTATAATATAGTTGTCACATCATCTTAATAGCAAAAAATAACCTACTGGGCGTATTGCGCCTTTTTAATGGGGGTATTATACCCTTTTTCCAGTCATACTATATTTCGGTAGAAATACGGTATCGCAGTAATCGGCTGGAAAGTAGGTTATGGATGGTGTGACAACTATGCGAGAGGTATTCTACGGTGCTATCTCGCAAGGGGTGGCACCTTATTTTTTGCAAGAATCTATTTTTCTATTGAAAAATGTGAAAAGGAATGCTATAATATAGTTGTCACATTAACAGAATAGTAAAAAACATCCGCATGGGCGTATTGCGCCTTTTTCAAGGGGGTACTATACCTTTTGGTAGACGTACTTATCTCGCGATATCCCTTTGAAAAAGGATGTTCTGTTAGTGTGACAACTATGCGAGAGGTATTCTACGGTGCTATCTCGCAAGGGGTGGCACCTTATTTTTTTACAAGATGAAAATTTGCTCTTTCTTCGGACATCGGGAAATAGAAGTTACGAATAGCTTATATGCGACAGTTACCGCTGAGATTTTACGGGCGGTAGATTTTGGCTGTCGTATTTTTTATTTTGGCGGATACGGTGAATATGACGCTCTTTGCTATAAAATAGTAACCGAACTTCAAAAAAGGATTCCTGATATAAAGCGCATTTACTGTGTTGCGCGAGAAGAGTATTTAAGAAAAATGGTGCGCTATTTCAACAAAGACGACTATGATGATATAATCTTTCTTCAGCCGTCCTTTAACGGTTGGTATAAGAGCATTTACTTTAGAAACTGTGCTATGATAGACGAGAGCGATTATATCATTTTCTATGCCGAAGAAAGAGAAAACAGCGGTGCATATAAGGCTTTTAAATATGCAAAAAAGAGAAAAGAAAAATGCGTAATAAATCTTTGGCACTGATCTTTTCTCTTTTATTTTACTTATTAAATTCAGATAACCGCGGCATTTTTGAGTGCGGTTGAAAGCTCGTCGATGCTCATATCGGCTTTAAGATAGCGAAGCTTTGAAACCGAGATGATAATACCGTCGGAAGAGTCGGTGATTTCGGATCTGCTCTTCAAATCGCTCTCGAAATATTCCGCCTTGTCAAAATCAACGCCAAGCTTAATTTTAACGCCCTCGCCTACGTAGCAAAGAGAGGCATAAGACGCACCGCCGCGCTCAAACACGAAAACGTGCATATTTTCGTCCGAAGACGAAACTTCCTTGACCTTGCAAAGCTCATACTCTCCGTTTTCATTAACAATAAGAGTGTGTTCGTCCTTTGTTTCACGTAAATATTTCTTTACATCTTCGGTGAAAAAGCCGTCATGCTTTGCCGTTTCCCATCTGCGAAGTGCTTCAAGGTTATCGTCAAGCAACGGACAGGTATCAAGTATCTCAAGCCTTCTTCCGCAAATCGTCGTCGGACAGTCCCAAGCAACAGCGCGGCTCATGCCGTAGTCGTATATATTGGGATAGGTATCGGGGAATATATCCCACCAACCAAAATTGACACGGGTGAAGTCATTTTTCATTTCCGCAGCCGCAGTTACGGGAAATGCCAGCTTTTCCTTGAACTCATAGGTTTTGAAAACATCGAACGCATTTGCTCCGCTGAGTATATGCCATGAGAAATGCGCCTTTGCCGCGCCCTCACAGAAAAGCGGCTCGGTCGGAAATTTTTTATAAACCCTGTATTGCGCGTTCGGAACGTGAAATTCGTACGGCGGGGGTGTTCCCTCCGAGCCGTCGAAATAAGCAAACTCAAATCCGGCACTGTAAAGCTCTGCAAGCTTATCCGCAATTTCGTCCTGCAAATCAGAATTCTGATCAAGATAAACACTTGTAGCCGAATATTCGGTTATATCGAGCACGCCGCCGATCTGCCCCTCGGGATGCTCTACGATCTCGGTGTCGTTATATCCGCGCACGCAACCGACAAAGCGGTACGGCGGCTCGGTCGTATAGCCTTCGTATCCGATAAGCTCCGTGCCGAATTTCAAAACTCGGCAATCGGGGTGCATTACGGTATCTGTCGGATTTTCGTCAACGTATATTTCGCTCTCGTTATGCGAAAGCGGCTTTGAAAGAGTAAATTTTCGCGTAAGATTAAGGCGTCTGTCCGCATGTGGCGTTACGTAACTTGTGCGCATGCCTATATGCGTGTGAAGAAAATGAATACCGGGAGTAATTCCCGCTGCCTTTATTTTGTCAAGCATCTTACGCAAAGACTCAAGCCCCTCGGGATATTCCGGGCGGAATTTAAAGCCGTTACAATGCGAATATCTGTTCACGTATTCGTATATCGAAACGTAATATACGGTCATAAGCTTCAGACCTGCTTTTTTCATAATGGCAATGTGTCTGTCAACCGTATCCGGCATTATATCGTTGCTTCTGTAAATTGAGCTGTTTATAAGCTTACCACGTCTGCTCTTGACACCTCTCGGCATTCCGTAATCGACCTCAAGAGCATCAATAGCATCAAGAAGCTCATCGGTTTTGGATACGATAAGCGATGCGGTGCATCCGCGCAGCTTAATTCCCTTCACCGCATCCGCGGACAAAATCCTGAATCCGCGTCTTTCTTCGGAATCAATCCGCTCATACGGAGACGTGGCAAGAAGGTTTACCGCAACCCCATCATCCCACATTACGTTGAGCCATTTTCCGTACTTTTCTCTATCTTTTACCGGAATCTGAGCCAAACGGAACTCAACTGCGGGGGGCGTGTCCATTTTCAGATAATCGTAATCGGTCGGATGAACTATAAAATCCTCAAGAGTAAATGAAATATAGCTATCTGTCAGAGTAACTGCAACCGCCGCCTCATAAGGTGCAAGCTCAAAGCCGACGATGAGCTTATCACCCTCGCGCCTTATACGGTTCGCGGGATATGTCGTGCGCTTGTTCATATAGATAAGCTTAATTTCATTATTGAACGGGCGCTCCTGGGTTACTGTGAAAAACGGAATTTTTTCATCTGCCAAAAGCTCCTCGCCATTTGATTTAAGAACAAGGCTCTCGGCATATCCGCCCTCATTAATAACAAATTTAAATTTAGAATTTTCAAAAACTATACAGCCCATATCGAATCTTCCTTTTTATTAGTTACTAACCTTATTTTACATCAACACTGTCCGTTTTGTATTTGAAAAATCTTCAATCATTTTTGCACTATATTAATTAAATTGAAGAAAATCCGCAGAAAGACAAGTCAATCTGCGGATGAAGAATTAAAACTCAACGAGTATTACCGTGTTATTTTTCATTGTCTTAATTTCGGGTGACCATGAAAGAAGTCTTCTGTTATCAATGAGATACCATCTTGCATCGGTAAGGTCAACGCCCTCTATTTTAAGCTCTTGATCCTCACCGGAAATATTGGATATCATAAGAGAATTTTTCTTTCCGTTAGTTGCGCAAATAGCATAGACACCCTCGGTATCGCAATCAAGCTTTACCTGATCTCCGAGATTATAAAGGCTTGAAAAAGCGGCAAAAACATAGTAACCCTGTGAAAGAAGTCCGCCGCGGACAGATGGAATAAAGAATGCCGAATAGGTGCTTCCGTCAATACGGGCATCGTAAATCATAAGCATATCAACGCCTACGTTCTGGCAACCGAGCATTATAGCCGCTATTTCCGCGCCGTGCTGTGAGCTTACGTCTCTTGTAAGGCGGCAGGGCGGATTCCACTCGTTAAGATGGCTTTCGATATCGCCGTATCCGTATTTTATAAGCTGTTCACGCACCCATTTAGCCTCTTCGATAAGCCTTTTCGGCTCTCTGTAGCTATGCCACGAGAAGAAGTCGATGGGAGAGCCGTGCGACTTTATGTACTCCATAAAGCCGTGGAAAAAGTCGCAGAAATACTTGTGACGGGGCTCAAGCTCGCGCTCTTCGGGTGTATCGGTTACGTAATAAAATCCGATAGCTGCATAACCGCCGATTTTTATGTTCGGAAATCTTTTCTTAAGGTGCTTTGCGGTAACGTCGTAGAGACGGTAATAATCCTCTGCCGTTCCGTTCCACATCTGAGAAGCTCTCTGTCCGTCGTCGTTCTCGTTCCAGATTTCCCAGTACTCAATATCGTAATGGAAGCCATCAGCCCAGCCCTCATTATAGTGAGCTATAACATGCTCGCAAATTCTTGCCCATTTTTCATAATCCTTAGGCGGATCTATGCGATAAGATTTAACCTCAGCATGGTTTTCGATAGTAACACCGAGTCTGTAATAAGGCTTGAGTCCGTTTTTAACAAGCTCACCGATATAGAGGTCGGTAAAGGTGAAATCGTAGTTCTTCGGGTCGTTTTCATCAGCATCGAAATCACGGAATACGTTAGGTATATCAACGAATCTGTTTGCGGCAAACTGACCGCCTACGTCGTGAAGTCTTACGTAAGGAACCGATATATCCGACAAAAGATGAAAGTGCTTATAAGCTCCGTAACCGATACCGCCGCCCATTGGCGCCTGACCGGTTGCGTTCATTCTTTTGATTTTCCCGAGTTTTTCGCTTAAATCAATATCTATCTGCATAATAACTTCTCCTTGGTTTTTCTTTTATTTTACCATATATTACGCACATGTCAATAAGTTTTTTCAAAAACGAAAAACTTTCGTAAATATACAAAAAGGTGCGGCAACAAGTCCGCACCTCAATCTATTATAATTCATTTTCGTGAAGCTTGACGCCGCGCGCATAAAGCTCCTTTTGCACGTCCTTAACGTCAAGCGTTGTAAAATCGTCGCTCATTGCCGCCATAAGACCTGCCGCCTCACCCATCACGCTGCAGCAAGGAATAACGCGAGAAATTTCCCACATATCGTCGTCAACCGATATATTTCTGCCTGCCGCCGCAAGATTTTTAATCTTTGCAGAGTAGAGCGAACGCATCGGAAGCTCATACACGGGTCCCCTCTTACGCCAGTTGGGATAAAGTCCTACCGAGTCCTCAAAATATTTGCGGTCATCGTCAAGAGTAAAAGTATATTCGCCGACTATACGGCGGGTCATTCTGAACTGAGGTATCGAAGCTATGGTCGTGGGAATATGCGTAGGGTCTTCGACTCTTCTCTCAAGAACTTTGGCGAGAAGCTTTTCGTGCGACTCCTGCATAAAGTCGGATATCTCAACGTCCTCAAGACCGACGAATCTTTTGTCGGAGAGCTTCTGCACCGGCTTCATTCCGGGCATAAGGTCTGCCGCGCCGAACTGATTAAGCTTGAAGCCGTCCTTGCCGTAGCTGTAATACCAAGCCGCAAGAACATTCTTATATTTGAAAATCGAGGTGGGCGCACCCGCTCTTTCGGCGAGGTCGGCATCGCCCGACGCATCAACGTAGCTTTTCGCTTCGATTGCGTATCTGCCCGACTTACCCTCAACAATTGCGTATTTGATTTTTTCATTTTCGACCGCCGCATTAACAAGGCTGACACCGTACAGAATCTGAACTCCCTCGTCAAGAAGCAATTTTTCCGCAGAAAAGGCAAAAAGCGCGGGATTGAAATTTACGTCGTATCTGGGGTATTCCTCACCTCTCGGCTGTCCCTCCTTAAGCCAGGTAACAGCACCTCTTTTCCAGTCGTTTTCAATAGAAACGGAAAGCTTTAAAAGCTCCTCGGCAATTCCGTATGAAACCTGTCTGCCCATACCGTCGCAAATGGGAAGATATATGGTTACGAGTCCCGAAGTGCCAAGACCGCCAAGGTAATAGCTCTTCTCAACGAGAATGGTTTTTGCGCCTCTGCGCGCCGCAGAAAGTGCCGCCGCTATTCCCGCAAAGCCACCGCCAACCACCAAAACGTCACACTCATGGCATATTTTCGTCTGTATATTTTCGGTTAAGGTTTTCATTTCATACCCCCTATATTTTCTACTTGATTATAACCCACGCACAGCTTTTTGTCAATATAATTCACGCAAAAGATAAATATTGTTGTAAAACGTACAAAAAACCGCAAAAAACCTCGGCTGCATTTCTAAGAAGAGCCGAGGTCAAATTTATTTTTTTGAAACACTTTTCTTGAAGAAAGGAATTATGGCAAAAAGCAAAACCGCTGCAATGGCTGCAACGAGAAAAATTTCGGGCGCTGGTATATAAGAGGTGGTCATTGCATCGGGCGAGGTTTCCGCATCGGGCAACGGAATTTTTCTCATACTGTTTACGGCGTTTCCTATCATCGGGCCGACAAGCATCGGAACGAGCACGGAAAATACCATTCTGACACCCTGAAGCTTTCCTGCCTCGCCCTCGGGCGTGTAATCTCTTACAAGAGAGCCTGCAAGCGCGGATATAAGGATATTTCCGCATATCATAATAAAGCCCGCAACGCCGAAGAGTACAAGCATCGCACCCTTTCCGATTCCGCGCACGAAATACATCATAAAAAGACCTGACGCAAATATACCTGCGGCCAAATACAGCATTTTCGCCTTATCCTTTTTATCCGAGAGACGCGTGAGGTAAATATTAAGTGCCGCGCCGAGAAGAATGGCAATGGCAAACACCGCGCTGTATTCAAGCACGGAAAAGCCGAGATAGCTTTTCATATAAATTATAAGATACGGCATAAATATCTGACATGCGATTCCGTAAACAAGCACTATCAAAAGCGCAATATATAAAGGACGGTTTGCCGATATTATACTCGGCTTGAAGCCGTAAATTATATCCCGCATACTGCCCGAACGCGATAGCGACGGCGAATCTTTTATTACGAATATTCCGATTACACCCGAAAGAGATATAAACGCTCCCATTACGGCAAAGGTTACCGCGTAACCAAGACCTTCAACCAATATGCCGAATCCGCCCGCAACCGCAAGCATTGCAATCAAGGGGAGTATTGCGATAATACCCTCAACCTTGCCGCGATATTCGGTTTCGGTATTGTCTGTGACCCATGCGTTAAATGCCGCGTCGTTTGCACAGGAGCCGAAAAACGTCATAACGCAATCTCCGACAATAACCATAACCAAGGTAACGTAAACTGCCGAACTATGCTCTATTCCGAAAAGCTTGGATATCAGGTTCGGTGAAAGAAAACCGAAGATTGCAACGGTAATTCCCCATATTACGTATCCCCAGGATATAAACGCACGTCTGTTTCCGAGCATATCCGACAGCGTTCCCGCAACGAGAGTTACGACCGTTGCCGTTATGCCCGATAGCTGAACCATCAGAGTTATTGCCGAAAGATTCGGCGCAACGGTATCGAACACGAACATATTAAAATACATATTCTCAACCGCCCAGGCTATCTGCCCTATCATACCGAAGAGAATCAAGATATACCAATTCTTTTTGCCAAATATTTTTGATTGCATAAGAATACTCCGTTTATAAGATAAATCAACGGAAATATTCTATCACAAAAAAACATTTTTGTATATAGTTTTTCACAAACTATTTACTTTTCCAAAAAAATGATGTAAAATCTTTATTAGGAAAACAGACGTATGGTTTAAAATGCCATAAGAACCGATATGAGATTTACCGCCGTGCAGAGAGCAAAGCCGACAAACGTAGGAATAAGCATGGCGAGGACGGTATATTTTATGCTTCCCGTCTCCTTATAAACGGTTATAAGTGAGGTTGAGCAGGGCCAGTGAAAGAGTGCAAAAAGAGCCATGCACACTGCGGTAACGGCACACCAGCCGTTTTCAGAAAAAAGATTTCCCATAGCGGCACTCGTCATATCCGCTCCGAAAACTCCGCCTGAGGTATAAAGCATTATAAGTATCGGTATAACTATTTCGTTTGCGGGAATACCGAGAATAAATGCTAACAGAATTTTGCCGTCAAGTCCCATTATTTGACCGATCGGCTCGAGAAAATCCGAGGCGTAAAGCACGAGACTTTTACCGTCGATAAAAATGTTTGACAGTAGAAATATAACGAGTCCCATCGGGGCGGCAACGGCAATTGCTCTCACAAGTATCGCTCCAACCTTTGAGGTAAGTGCGCGGAAAATCACTCTTAAAAATTCGGGACGTCTATATGGCGGAAGCTCAATCGTGAAGGAAGAGCACTCACCCGCAAGAATGGTTTTCGATAAAAGAAGGGTGCATAGAAGAGTTGCGCCGACAGCCAGAAGAATAAGGCAAATCATAAAAAAAGCGGCCAGCACGGAAGGAATGGATCTATCGAAAAGCATTATGAACGATGCGCATATAACCGATAGAAGCATCGGCAGCCTTCCGTTGCAGGGAATCATTGAATTCGTGAGAATTGCGAGGAGACGCTCTCTTTTTGAATCAATAATTCTTGCTCCGCTGATTCCGACAGCGTTACAGCCAAGTCCCATACACATAGTTAAAGCTTGCTTTCCGCATGCGCCGCAGAGCGCAAACGGCCGGTCAAGGTTGTATGCCACGCGCGGCAGATATCCCGAATCCTCAAGAAGAGTAAACATGGGGAAAAATATAGCCATGGGCGGCAGCATGACCGAAACGACCGTCGTTGTCGTTCGCCAAACGCCGTAAACCAAAACTCCGACGAGCATCTTCGGCAGCCGCAATGCCAAAAGCACGTATAAAATCTTTGGCTCAAGGTAGGAAAACAGGCGCGCAAGCGCCTCTGACGGATAGTTAGCAACCGACATCGTTATCCACAAAACGAGCAAAAGAAGAATAATCATAAACGGGAAAGCCGTATATTTTCCCGTAAGCATTCTGTCTATTTTGCTATCGCGCATCCTGTCAGCACCGCGTTTTTCTTCTAAAACGGTGACCGATTTCGCAATTTTTTCAGCCTCTGACACAATTCTTGTGACTATTTCATCTCTGTATTTTTCGGAATCTATACCACGTGAAAAAAGCTCTTCTCTCGCCTGTTGCACCGCGCTGTATATTTTTTCACTTTTAAAGTCAATTCCGAGATTTTTGAATATTTCTTCATTCATCTCTCGGTCATCCTCAATCAAGCGCAGCGCGACCCAACGTTCTGACACGCCATTCGTATTATACTTAGGAAGCGCTGACTCGACGTTTTTTACGGCTTTTTCGATTTCTTCGGAATATCGTAAACAAACGTTGTCATTTTCGACAGGTTTAAAACCATCAAGCATTGAAACGAGCGTTTTTACGGTTTGCTTTTTTCTGGCAACTGTTGTAACGACGGGCGCCCCGAGAAGCTTTGAGAGGGCATCCGTGTCAATTTTTATACCGCGGCGCTCTGCTTCATCAACAAGATTTACGCAAACTATAACCCTGGTTGTTATTTCCTTTATCTGAAGGACAAGGCCGAGACTTCGCTCAAGCGCCGTTGCATCGCAAACGACCGCTGTAATATTCGCTCCTCCAAAGCATATGTAATTTCTTGCAATCTCCTCTTCGGGCGAATGAGATAGGAGCGAATACGTGCCGGGAATATCCGCAATCGAATATACTTTACCCTTTCCCTTGACGCTTGCCGTGGCAACGTCAACCGTTTTGCCCGCCCAATTTCCTGTATGCCGCTGCATACCTGTCAAGGAATTAAACAGAGTACTTTTTCCAACGTTCGGATTTCCCGCCAGAGCGACGGAAATTTCTCCCCTGCCCCGAGCTTTACCGTTTGTTTCTTTCTCACCCATATTCGCCCCTCCTCATTCTCAATCGCCTTTTTCTCTGATTTCTATGCCGTGCGCATCTCTGTTTCTTATCGCGATTTTACAACCGCGCACAAGATACAGCGACGGGTCGCCGAGCGGACTTCTGCCAAGACAGACAACCGCAGTTCCCGGCGCGAATCCAATATCGAGAAATCGTCTGCGCATACTGCCGTCGCACGTCAGTCCGTATATTTTTCCGCACTCGCCCACGCATAGCTCATCAAGTCTGTTTTTTCGTTTCATTTTATCTACTAAGGCAACCTCTTTATCAGCATATTCGCAACTCATTTTAAGGTTAATTCTAAATCTGAATAGATTTAAATATAATTATTACAGAAAGGAGTTTTTAAAATGGATTTACTTAAGACTATTTGGCCGACCCCCTTCAAGATTGAAAGAAAGAATCTTTCTTCCTTCCTTGTTCAGCTTATAATTTTTATAGTTGTTTGCGCAGTAGTTGGCATACTTATCGGCGTTCTCAGTGCTATTCCGATTCTTGGAGTTATCTTTTGGATACTCGGCTCTCTTCTTGAGCTCTACAGCCTTGTCGGTATAGTTCTTTGCGTTCTCGTATTCCTTGACGTTATTAAATAATAACACGAAAAGCGAAAGCAGCTTGCGGTAAGCTCGGTACTCTTGTTGGAGTATCGGCGCACACCCGGGGCTGCTTTTTATTATTTGCATATTACAGAGCTGAGCTCCAAACGGATGAGAAATTCTACCGCTTAGAGAAAAGCTCTTGTGTTTTTTGAGGATTTGGATTATAATATCGGTGTGATCACAAACAAGCTTAAACAGAGAGGTGGATATGAATAATATTATTGAAATAAAAAATCTCAGCAAAAGCTTCGGGAATATTAAGGCGGTGCAAAATCTCAGCTTTAGCGTCAGAGCAGGCGAGCTTTTTGCATTCCTCGGTGTAAACGGAGCGGGAAAATCCACGACCATAAACATTATGTGCGGCCATCTTTCGAAGGACGACGGAAAAATTTATATAGACGGAAAGGACCTTGACCTGAATGCAAACGACGCAAAGTGCGGGCTTGGGGTGGTTTTTCAAAATTCGGTTCTTGACTCTGCTCTTTCGGTTTACGACAACCTTGAAAGCCGAGCTTCGCTATACGGAATTTTCGGTGAAGAATTTACAAAGAAGCTCAACGAGCTTTCATCTCTTCTTGATTTTGGCAACCTGCTTCACCGCCCCGTCGGCAAGCTTTCGGGAGGTCAGAGAAGGCGAATTGACATAGCGAGAGCTCTTTTACACGACCCGAAGATTTTGTTTCTTGACGAGCCCACGACAGGCCTTGACCCCCAGACGCGAAAAATGCTTTGGAAGGTAATTTCAAGTCTGCAAAAAACGAAAAACATGACGGTTTTCCTCACGACGCATTATATGGAGGAGGCTGCCGAAGCCGATTACGTCGTTATAATTGACGGAGGAAAAATTGCCGCAGAGGGCACGCCTCTCACTCTGAAAAACACCTATACGAGCGACTCGGTAACGCTTTACGGCATTGATGAAGAAAAATGCAAAATTCTCGGCGCGCCGTATGAAAAGATTCGCGATGCCTACAAGTTTTTCCTGCCCGACACAAAAGCTGCCACAGAACTCATATTAAAATATCCCGACTTGTTTTCGGACTATGAAATTACAAAAGGAAAAATGGATGACGTCTTTCTCTCGGTAACGGGAAAGACCCTTGGTGACGAAAAATGACCCAAATCTATATTTTGATAAAAAGAAACGTAAAGCTCTTTTTCAAAGACAAGGCTATGTTCTTTACCGCCCTTATAACTCCTGCTATCCTACTTGTGCTTTACGCAACCTTTCTCGGAAAGATTTACCGCGACAGCTTTATTTCGGCAATGCCCGAGGGTGTAACTCTTCCCTCTGATATAATCAACGCTCTCGCGGGAGGTCAGCTCGTTTCCTCTATTCTTGCGGTCTCCTGCGTCACGGTGGCGTTTTGTTCGAATTTTCTTATGGTGCAGGACAAGGCTCTCGGAATACGAAAGGACTTTACCGCATCTCCCGTAAAACCCTCGGTTTTGTCCTTAAGCTATTACGCGGCAACCCTCTTCTCGACTTTGATAATATGTCTTTCAGCGGCTGCAATCTGCCTTATTTATCTTGCCGTTGTGGGATGGTACTTATCGGTCGCAGACGTATTGCTCCTCTTTTTAGACGTTTTGCTCCTCGTTCTTTTCGGAACGGCAATATCCTCGGTAATCTCTTACTTTCTTTCAACGCAAGGGCAGATATCCGCCGTTGGCTCTGTAATCAGTGCAGGCTACGGATTTATCTGCGGAGCATATATGCCGATATCCTCATTCGGCGAAGGCTTACAAAAGGTCGTCACCTTTTTGCCGGGAACCTACGGAACCTCTCTTTTAAGGAATCACGCAGTAAACGGAGCTCTCGCCGAAGCCGAAAAGCAATCGGCTCCGAAGGAGGTCGTCGACGCACTCCGCGACATGCTCGATTGCAATCTTTACTTTTTCGACAAAAAGGTATCCGAGCCGATGATGTATATCGTTCTCTTCTCCTGGGTCATTGTCTTAATCGGCGTTTACGTTCTCCTCAACAAAATAAAAAAGAAAAAATAATAAAAATCCCCCGGTCAAACCGGGGGTATTTCATTTTCGGGTAAAACCCTAAACGTTACTGGCAACGCACAAGTGCGTCTTTTATTGGCCTGTCAGCCATGCATTTGTTACGAAACCCCGCTCAAGCGGGACTAAAACCAAGCCTCCCTTGTGTAAAGGGAGGTGGCACGGCTTGCCGTGACGGAGGGAT
>SVRU01000017.1 GCA_015064665.1 Oscillospiraceae bacterium | reverse complement strand
CGAGTACGGCAACGCCTTCTCCGAGCTTAACGACCCCATTGACCAGAAGGAGCGCTTTGAGCGCCAGGTTGAAGCAAAGCGCAAGGACGAGCCGAACTGCAAGGCCGAGGTTGACTACGATTACGTCACCGCTCTTGAATACGGTATGCCTCCCACAGGCGGCCTTGGCTTCGGTATCGACAGACTCGTTATGCTCCTTACCGATTCAGCTTCTATAAGAGACGTACTTCTCTTCCCGACTATGAAGCCCGAAGTTTAATAAAAAATCTCCCAATTATAAATGCGGCTCGCAAATTTGCGAGCCGCCTGCTTTTAGTTTAATTATTCTTCGCTAAACTTTACGTTATAGTTAACCACGGTTTCTTCGCTTGAAAGAAGGTATCCTGCAGCCAAAAATTCACTTTCCGTGCCTGCGAAGTTTATTTCGCGGCAGCTTTTCGGAACGTTATAAACGACTCCGTTACTGTTCGGAAGAGAGGTTGCGTAAATATTCGTAACCTTACCAAAGGTGATTTGACTCTTAATGGCACCGCAGTAGGTTATTTCATCTGCAGCGAATGACGAAAGCTCTCCGAACGTATAGTCTCCTTTAAACAGAACCGAAGTAAATTCGCAGCCGGCAAACGCCTCGTTTGAAAGCTCTTTTAGGCTTGTGGGGAAAACAACGCTCTTTAGATTTGTGCAGAAAGAAAATGAATATCCGGATATTTTTTCAAGCCCATCGTTAAGAACAAGCTCCTCAAGCGTATCGTTCATACTCAGAGTATCGGCTACTATCTCCTTAACCGTAGAAGACAGTACCAGTTTTTTCAAATTATTATTTCGCGAAAAATAAACGTACTCTACCCCCTCGGGAACTTCAAACTCGGTTATTTTACAATCACTGAAGCCGTAAAACCATTTAACCGTTCCGTTGATTTTTAATTCTTCAAGATTTTTAGCATCAATGGTCGGAAGCTCTTCAAGCTGCTCCGCGTTTACAGTTATCTTCGTGAGCATGCTCATATCGAAAAATACCGTACTGTCTATATACAAAACGCCTTTTGGAATAACAATCTCACGGATAAAGTCCTTTTGAAAGGCATCCTCACCTATGTAAAGAAGAGAATCCGGCATAACGACCTCTTGGACGAAGCAAGCAAAAAACGCACGAGGCGCAATCAGCTCCAACCCCTCCGGCAGCACGAGCTTTGCAATTCCCTCGCTGAAGCCGTATGCGCATTCGGTAGCTGCGCCTATTATCTTATACCCGTAGACGTCTTCGATTTGCGGTATGGCTAAGCTTTGCGGAATTTCCGAGCCGGCTTTGTAGCTTATTTTGCTGATGAACAGACTTTTAGAGGGATTTTCAACGTTGTAACCGATGCATGATTCAGCGTGATTTACAACGCTTTGACCCACGTCGGATAACCGACTCAAAAGAACCGTGGCAACACCGCCGCAGCTATCGGTTATCTCAAGAGCTTTTACTCCGCATCTTTCGCACATAAGAAGCTTTCCATTTTCAAGCTCTGCGCCCGACGTGCGCTCGGCTTCGGTGTAATCATGCTCTTTTTCCATCGGGCTAAAATAACACCCGCACCCGTCGCAAACGTGACGCACAGTACAGTCTGACCAAACCTCTTTGCTGTAATCGTGAAGAGAATATCCGTTTTCGGTCTTACTGATTTCGTGAATGCAATAATCGTAATATATATCGGCAGTCGGTTCTTCCGTCAGGTATGAAACGTAATTTGTGTTTGTGTATTTCATAACGGCGTAAAAGCCGTATTCTTCAAGATAGATATAGGAAAAATACTCTCTGCCTTGTTCGAAAAACCCGTCTGCATTTCCAATTGGATTTTCAATTTTATCAACTATTTCTTTAAGCTTATGAAGCACCGGACTTTTTTCAATATAGATAAAGCCTGACACGTTTTTTGAATAGAGCGGAAGATATTTTTCGTAATCTGCTACCGCACGGGTCGTGACGTAATACTGATTATTGACAAGTTCAACGTCGGTAAAATAATAAGTATCCAAATCCTTGTTATACGTATAAACGTGATTTCCGACAGTTGAAGGATTAAATAATCCTTTATTTAAAGCATTGATTGCCTGTTGGTTAAGACTTTCTGCATATTCCAAAATCTCCGCGCTGCCGTACAACTTGTCGCCGTCGGCTATAATTTTCTTTTCCGCTTCGGTCAGCGTCGGCTCTTTGGTCGAAGGAATATTTAAGATTGCGGTGTTGGTTGAGTTCTCTTCTTCGTCGTTGATTTTGATTTCAAGCAGATACTTTGAAGAGGACGAAGAGTATTCTTGAGTCTTGAGCGCAAGCTCAAGACTGCTCTTGCCGTCGCCGCCGCTTGATGCGAGAGGGACTACTCCGCCGTTTATTCCGCCAAGATCGATTTTACCGTAACTCAAACTTGCGCTAAGCGGTATTTCCCCTTTGTTTTGCATTAATCTTGCATCATATTTGACGCCGAGCGAAAGTATCTCTTCCTCCCCCTTGTTTACATTGGCTTTCGCATCAAGCACGGAAAGGACGCCTTTTTGATTTTCATAAATCGAAGCCTCTAGGCCAAAGGATATCTTTTCGGTATCCATTGAAATTTCCGCATCTGCCACAAACGTGTACTTCGTATGCTTTTTGATGTCGGATTTTTCTTCTTGAACGGAAAGATTATAGGTAAGATTCATTGCTTTTGCTTCGCCGCTTACGGAAAAACCGACGAGAGCGCTATCCTTCGTTTTTATCTCAACGTCAATCTCGCTATCATCATCTCCGTTTTCAAAGGAAAGTGACACGGTATGCGTGCCGAGGTTCTTTTCGATAGTTACGGAAAGTTCGATATCGGTGTCGCCGCGCTCGGAAAATTTGATTCTTCCGTGCTTGGCATAGTCGCTTATATCCACCAAAATTTTTGCATCTTCAAAGAACTGTGCCACATCATCAATTTCAGCATCTTTAAAGGCGTCCGCAATTCTTTCGGTGCAATCATCATTAAGCCAAAACTCAAACTCATCATCCTCGGACTCTGTAAGATCATCCTCACTGAGCGCAAGCGCGTCAAAAACGTCGGCAATGCTTGTGAGCGCATCAACATCCATCAAATCCAACTTCAACGGAATCCGACTCGCCGTAGTTTTATCATCCATAAGTTCGTAAATAACCAATGCCGAGTCATAAAGCTTTATAGCCGAATTGTTATCTTCCGACGAATCCGCAACGTATATGAACAGAGTTCTGTCCTTCATAATGACGCTTTCCATCTCTTCGTCAACCTCTCCGTCGGTACGAAAATCCTCAAGAGAGAAATCAAGTCCCGAAAGCAGTGAAGCTATGCTTACGTTTTCTTCGTTACTTGAATTCAAAACGGTTTTTTTCATATTCTCTACGGTCTTGCTGAATTCAACAAACGGATCTTTATCAAGTGTGTCGTCATATTTTTTTCCGCCGCATGAGAAAAGCGTAAAGAGCAGCAAAGTTGCAAAAAGCAGCGCAAATAGTTTTAAAAATTTGTTTTTCATATCGGGGCGTTCCCTCCTTCTTTGTTTTTTAAGTTAGCCGTAATAATGCTTATTGGTTGCATTTTTCGTTAATTATTCTTCATTAAACTTTACGTTACAGTTAACCACGGTTTCGTCGCTTGAAAGAAGGTATCCGGCAGCCAAAAATTCACTTTCCGTGCCGGCGAAGTTTATTTCAGCGACGTCCGAACTAACGTATTGGATATTTACTGCGCGAAGTGTTTTTGCGTATATATTAGTCACCTTACCAAAGCTTATCGCTCCGTTTATCTCACCGCAATAGGTAATTACATCGGGAAATCCACCAAGGTAAATGTTGTTGCAATCCCCCTCAAATCTGACACTTTTTAATAAGCACATTCCAAAAGTGCTTGATTCAATCGACAATCCGTCTGACAAAAAGGTTATTGCTTTAATTTTTTTAAGAATAAAAAATGACCACTCCTCGATTTTCTTTAATCCCTCGGGAAATATTGCAATTCCCTCTTCTACTCGGTCGCCATAGCCCTTCGTCCAGATACGGCTAAGATTATCGCATCCGTAAACCGAGTGATCGGCAATAAGCTCAAGCCCGTTGTTAAGAACCAGTTCCTCAAGCGAATCGCACCAAGTCAATCCATGCAACTCTTTTGCCGTAGATGGCAAAACCAATTTCCTTAAGGTTTTATTTCTGTTGAATTCTAAAACCTTTTCAACGCCCTCCGGTATTTCATATTCGGTTATTTTACAGGTTGAAAATCCACCAAAGCTTTTCGGAGCATTTATAAATTCTATTTTTTCAAGATTTAACGCATGCAAGGCGGGAAAATAGTTCAAGGATTTTGCATCGACAACGATTTCTTTCAATTGCGACATGCTTTCAAAAGCAGTGGAATAAATGTATCGCGCATCTTCTATTACCAATTCGGAAACACAGCAGGTCTTAAATGCACCCATGCCAATATATACAGTCGAATCGGGCAAAACAATTCGTTCGGGATTTGCACCGTAAAATGCTTCTTTCATTATAAGCTCTGCGCCCTCGGGCAAAATAAGCTCTGCTTTTTGAAGATTTTCGCCGTCTGCAAATTTCGTATTGACTCCGATTATCCTATATTCGCATCCCTCAATTTGCGGAATTTCGATAACGTACGCAGTTTGTCCGTCATTTTCACAGATTATATCGTCAATAAACAGACAGGTACTGAGATTTTCGAGCTTATATCCACCTAGTTCTTCGCAGGTTTCAACATCGTAGAGATCCACCGCTGTTGCAGGTATCAGATGAAGCAAGACCTTTTTGTTTTCGGAATCAAAAAGCTCATAAATACTATCGCTGCACCTTTTACAAATCAGAACCTTTCCGCAGTCCGCTCCGGATGGGCTTGAGTTAACATGCTCATAGTCGTGATGATGAGCAACAGTCAATTTTTTAGTTTTGCAGTCTTTGCAGGTATATTGAATTCTGCAATCACTATTGTATTGGACTTTATATTCGTGAACCTCGTATCCGTTCTCGGTTTTGTGAATCTCGTGACGAAGGTCCGGTTTATCTCTTGTAAAGGTTGCGCCCTGTGTCGATACTCCATCCAAAATTGCATAAAAACCGCACTCTTCAAGATACACAAATGACTTAAAGTTTAGCTCGGAATACGTAAACTCCTCGCTCTCCTCAAATTCCTCAAGTTGCTTTATTATTGCTTCCAACTCCTCGGATGCAAGACTCGGAGTAACCGAGTAAAAATCACCGTTGTTCTTGGCATAAATCGGAAGCCAAAGCTTGTAATCTGCTGCAGGACGGGTATCGATTTGATATTGTCCGTTCTCCACGGTTATATCGGTAAGATAGTAAAATCCCGTTAATTCATCCTCTGTGTAAATTTTATATCCGTCTTTTTCCGGATTAAGCCTTCCGGACGATAATCTTTTTGTAGCCTCAGCGTTAAGGTATTCAACCTTTTCAAAAAGCTCAACGGCGTTCTCTGTATACAGTTTTTTACTATCTTCGATGATTTTCTTCTCTGCATCCGTCAATTCGGGAACGTTCACTGCGGGAACGTTTATTATTGCTGTGCTCTCGGAGATTTCATCGTTTTCGGACAATTCGAGCGCAAACCTGTATTTTGACGACTTTTTGGAATAATTATCTGTAAACACGCTTAAGCGCAATGAATAGGAATTGTCCTCCTTCTTTGAGGAGAGGAGGGTTGCTCCGCCTTTTATTAAGTCCTTCGGATCTAAATTATATAAGGTTAATTCTGCAACCAAGCCCTCTTTACCTGCCTTTTTCATCGAGGCTTTATCATATTTGATGCTTGCGGAAAGAATATCCTCATCCTGCACCTCGGCATTTACGTCGGCATCAAGCTTTGAAAGCTCTCCGGATGAATCCTCATAAGCTGAGGCGTCAAAATTTACAACAACGGTACTTTCGGCAGCAAACATCTCAAGGTCCAGGGCTAACAGGTATTTTTTCGTTTTTCTGATATCGGATTTGACCTTAGTGAGCGATAAATCAAAATTAATTTCTTGCTCAGCATCGGATTTCAAATGTATTGCGAGGTGCTCGTCCTTTTTCATTTCGATTATAAGCTCGGTCTCTGAATCGTAAACGTCATTCTCCAAAACGAATTTTAAGGTCTGCACGCCCTTCAGTTTCTCAAACGACAGAGTTAAGGTCAAGGGATCTGCTGTGAATTCAATTTCCTTATATTTTTCGTATTTATCGGTATCAACAATTATATTAGTGTTTTTAAAAAAGTATGCCAGCTCAGCAGAGCCCAAGGATTCTATCAGCTTGCCAACCCTATTCTTATAAGCCGTCTTAAGCGAGAATGTGTTTTTGTCTTTTTGCTCTTCTAAATCCTCGTTCTTTATCTTCAGAGCTTCAAAGTCGATCTTCTCACCCTCTGTTGTACTGCCAAGCATAATAGGTGTTTCCAGCGCGCCGTAACCCAAAAGCTCATACACCACGGCTGCCGTGTCGAAAATTTGAACGGCATAGTTATTCCCTTCAAATTTATCATCTCCCAAAACACCCGCGCCCTCAACGTATAAAATTCCATCCTTCACGGAGATTCCGTCGATCCAATAATCAATGCTTTCATCAAAATTTATATCACTGACAGAAAAATTTGTATCCAAAAGCGACGAGAGCATATTTTCATCATCTTCAACGCTGAACGATTCCGCAAACTCGTCTATGCTTGCATTAAATTGCTCAAAAGGATCGGCGTCAAGCGTATCGTCATATCCGCCGCAGGAGAACAGTGTAAAAAGCAGCAAAGTTGCAAAAAGCAGCGCAAACAATTTTAAAAATTTGTTTTTCATATTAGGTTGTGACCTCCTTCTTTGTTTTCTACGCGGGGTATATCCACCTTAATTATATCAACCGAATGCCGCTTTGTCTACAAAAATACGGTATTTTTTGCGGTACAAAGAAAATTTCGTAAAATATAGTAAAATATAAACAGTAGATGCTGTTAAAAATACCGAGGAAAATTTTGGATAAAGTTAACAAAAGCGGGCAATTGCAAAATATCTGCAATTGCCCACTCCTGTAAATATTAAACCGTGAGATTATCTATGATTTTCTTGTTTTTGAGGAAGCCCATCATTCTGCGGGAACAGAGATAATGATCGTACCAGCGCTCGTAATATATCTCTTTCTCCGACATTTTCGTGATAGACTCACCGATTATCTTGTCAGACTCGTCCTCGTTTCCGACGCACAGATGCTCGGTCATTCTTGCAAAGCCCATTGCGTGAATAGAATGAAGGTCAAGAAGCTGCCATGCAACAGCGCACGCTCTCTCTTCCTGGTCAAGATTTTCTTTAATAACGGTGGCGAAATCCGAGATTATCTTCTGAGCCGCCTTAGCGTTTTCTACCATTTCGGGATTATAATATCTTCCCTTTGATTCATCCTTAGACTGTCTGCCGAAATAGTAAGCAAAGGGGAGCGTATCACGCAGGGACTCAAGATATTCTATTACCTTTTTATAGTTTTTGCCGAATGCGTGGCTGAAATAGTCCTCCTTAAGCTCCTCAAAGGAAACATTTCGGTCAAAGAGGGTCTCGCCGTAAACGTAGAACTGGAAGCCCGTCGGAAAATAGCTTCTCTGCGAGCCGTCCTCAATTATTCCGTTAAGTCCGTGGCTCTTAAGCGCGACTATATCGTCGTAGAGAATCTTTGACATATAGAGGTTTGAGATATCCGAATACTGAAAGTCCATAAAGTGATACTCGTAACAGAAGCAATCACCCTTCCAATCGCGCTTCCAAAGATCAAGATATCCGAGACACTCGCTCATGCCAAGCGGCTTTTTGATATTGTTTCTGTAGTAAGGAACAGTCTTTGAGGTGTCCGCGGGCTCAGCGTAGGTTTCGGTATAAAGACGGGTTATAGGCGCGTAAAGCATAGTGAATCTGTCTTTATTATTGAGCTTTTCCTCAAGCGGCGGCCAGAATGTATCAAGATAAACGATAAACACAAGATGCGAATCAAGATTTCTTCTCGTAAACTCGGCATCTATATCGTTAAGAAGCATTATGTACCAATCGGCTGTAACCTTTTGTTTACAAACATCGCATTCGCAATGGCCGTTTGACTCATCGGCAAGCCAGATGTGCAAAAAGTCAACGTTGTTCTGACGCTCGGCGTAATCGGCGATATATTCCGCCATGACCCTTCTCGTCTTGGGGTTTGAATAGCAAACGTTTGAAAGAAGCGGCGAATTTTTGCGCACCTTGCGCACGCCGTCAAGCATTGCAAGGCATTCCTTAAACTCGGGCTTGACCTCGATTTCCTTTTCGGCAACCCAGCCAAGACTTGAATCAAGTCCAAAGGGCTCTGCGGTCCAGCCGTGACCCATATCGTGAAAACGGAGTCCGCGCTTTTTAATTTCGGCCTCGCACTGCCTTTTCCAGCGTTTAACCGTCTTCCGCGTCACGTTTTCGGGCGCTCTTACGGAGCTGTTTTTGTGGCTGTAATAAGAGTTGTAATAGGCGTAGGGGTTGTCAAATTCAAGCATATAGGTATTCATTCCGATTTTCGGAGTGAACTCAATAGTTTCAAGCATATCCTGCTGGAATTCCGCGCCCTCGTTGCACTGACCGCGATAGCGATAGTCGGCAAGCTTGCGGTATTTAACCGGGGGCACTGCCTTAAGATCGGGTATCAATTCGCCGTCAACACCGGGGAAAATCCAACGGCATCCGCAAAATCTTAAATATCTATAGACCGCGATAAGAGCTGCGCCGGGGTTTGAGCCCGCGATAATACCGCCCTTTTCGTCGGTGTCCACGTATACGATATCGTCAAGGTCGGGTTTTTCCGCATCGCTCATATCAAGGTCGAAATCCGACATAAGTCCGAGTCTGAAGCCGTCCTTTGCCGAAGGTTCGTATTCAATCGAAATCTCACCCGAATCGGTCATCATCATACGAAGATACTTTTTTAATTCCTCTGCCGCGTAATCAACGGTAGGATTAGACGTGATCTTATAAATTTTATACATATGCCCTCCAAAAAGTCTTTTTACATTGATTATAGCAAATGCCTTGTCAAAAGTCAACCGATTTAATTTAGCTAATGATTGAAAAATTCACATATTTATGATATAATACCGTATTAGAAAGGTAATCACGGAGGTGCTTATTGATGTCAACAGCTAAAATTGACCCAAGGCTCGAGGCTATCGGTCTTTCACCGGAAAATACCCATTGGTTAAATGCAAAAGAGAACTTCTTTTCGCTTCACGGTGTTTTCTATGCCGAAGACGAAGGGCTTTACAGACGCGTTCCGAAATCGGTTGCGGAATCCGTCGGCAAAGGAGTTTCTTCTCTGTCATACCGCACCTCAGGAGGAAGGATCCGCTTTTTGACCGATTCTCCTTTTATATCCTTAAGGGCAACGCTTCCGGCATTCAAGCCGCTCGCAAATATGTCTATCACGCTTACTCACGGATTCTCGTTATATACCGACGGAAAATTTGAGCAGCGTTTCTCTCCTAGATTCGACAGCTTTATATCAAACGTCGATTTCACAAATCCTTTTTCTTCAAGCATTACGTTTGAATCCTCTTACAAGCTGTTCGGCGCAGCCAAGGGCACTCGCCTATGCGAGCTTTACTTTCCGCTGTACGGCGGAGTTCGAGACTTGGAGATCGGAATATCCAAGGGCTCTGTGATCAGCAAAGCTCCCGATTACAAAATAAAAAAGCCGATTGTTTTTTACGGCAGCTCAATAACCCAAGGCGCGTGTGTTTCACGCCCCGGAAACGACTATCTTGCGGTATTAGCGCGCATGCTTGACGCGGATTACGTTAATCTCGGCTTTTCCGGCAGCGGCAACGCCGAAAACGGAATAATAGATTACATGAGCTCTTTGGACGCCTCGCTCTACGCCTACGACTATAATCTGTATGACGACCGTCCTGATCGCGTCTTGCCTCCTCATTTTTCGATTTATGAGAGAATACGAAACGCAAGACCGAATACGCCGATTATATTTTGCGACAAACCTTTTTACGATTATGACACCACGTATGAGCGCAGACGCGACATGATAAAAAACAGCTATCAAAAAGCACTTCTTGCGGGCGACGGGCTTGTGGGAATAATTCCGACTGAGGCGATGTTCGGAAACGAAGACAGGGACTCGTGCGCGGCAGACGACTCACATCCGAATGACCTTGGAGCATTCAGAATGGCAAACGCCATATACCCTGTTGCAAAAAGACTGATTTCAAAATAAAGCGATCTCAATCCAAAAAGGTGATAAAATGGACGAAAAACTTAACACGGGCGAAACTTGCGCCGCAAAAGGCGGCTTTCTCGCATGGCTTGATAACTTCTGGTATCATTACAAATGGCACTCACTCATTTCGCTTTTTCTTATATTTGCTATAACGACCTGCACGCTTCAGATGTGCTCGAGAGAAAGCTACGATATTCAAATTCTTTACGCCGGCAACCACGCATACTCCCGTCAGAGCAAGGATGCTGACACCCCAGAGTACTACAAGGCAAGAGAAACACTCTCGCGCTTCGTTTCGGATTATGACGAAAACGGCGAGGTCAACGTTTCTTTACGCGACCTTTTCATACCCGACGAGGAACAGATGAAGGACCTCTCCGAAGCCGAATACAGCCGCGCCTTTGAGGACAGAACGAATCTCGGTCCGATTATGCTTTCAAGCGAATACTTTCTTTGCTTCCTTGCCCCCGATATATACGAGTATTATAAAGGTGAAGAAAGGCTTTCAAATATTTCGGAATTTGCGCCCGAGGGCACATCTGCCAAGTATTATGACGACACGGGTATGGCGGTTCTGCTCTCTTCCTGTCCTTTTTCGGAGCTTGGCGGATTTTCAACCCTTCCCCCCGATACCCTCATATGTCTAAGAAGCCTTAATTTTTCTAATCATCTGAATAAGAATTCAAACGAGTCGGCATATAAAGCGGCGAAGGAAACTCTTATCAAAATACTGAGCTTTTCCTAAAATTAAAGTCTTTTGGATTTTCCCTTAAAGAACAGAGACGCCAAAAATCCCATAAGCAGAGAAACCGTGCAGCCTACTGCCGCGGCTGAGAATGCTCCGCCGAGAACTCCGTAGATCCCGACCTCGTCAACCGCCCGTTTTACACCCTTGGCAACGTTCCCGCCAAATCCGACGAGCGGAATCGACGCTCCGCAGCCTGCAAAATCAAAAAGCGGAGCAAAAACGCCTATTCCGCCAAGGAAGACTCCGAAAACAACGTAAAAAACCAAAATTTTCGCAGGGGTGAGGGCGGTTTTATCAATCAGTATCTGTGCGATAAGACAAAAAAGTCCTCCCACAGCAAATGCAATCAGTGATTTTATAAGCATGCTTTTCTTCCTTTATTCACTTGATATATGAATGGCGGGCGCAACACCGAGAATATTTTCCCCCTGCATTACGCTTGACGGGCTCATAAGAGCGCCCGTTGACATAAACAGAATATTTTTTATGCTCCCCTCTTCAAGAAGCGGGAGAAAATGCGATGCAAGCACAGATGCCGAGCAGCCGCAGCCCGAAGCGCCCGAATGAACGTCGGCGCTTTTTTTATCGTAAATGAGATTTCCGCAGTCAATATGCTTAACCGCCGCAGACGGCATTTCCTTATCCATAAGCTCCTCGAAAATAAACGAGCCGACTTTGCCGAGGTCGCCCGTAACAACGTAATCAAAGTCGCGCGGAGGAATATCCGAAAGAGAAAAATAGGTATAAAATGTGTCGAATGCCGCCCTTGCCATTGCCGCGCCCATATTTGAGGCATCCTTATTAAGTCCGTCGACTATTTTGCCGACCATTCCGCTTTTTATTTTAACACGCCCCCCTTGACCGAGAATAAAAGCGCCCGAGGCAGTAGCCGTCCATTGCGCCGTTGGAGTTCTTTGGCCGCCGTATTCAATAGGCGTTCTGAACTGTCTTTCCGCCGCCGAATTATGCGAGGTCGTAACCGTCGCTCCGACAGAAATTTCGGTTTTTGATATAAGGGTTGATAAAAGAAGCAAGGCCTCGGTGCAGGTAGAGCATGCCGAATAAAGTCCGATATAAGGAATACCGAAGGAATAAAGTCCGCCCGACGAGGCAACGCACTGATTTTCAAGATCGCCCGCGAGCAAAACGTCTATCGCATCGGGACTATAGTGAATCTTGTTCATTGCAATATTAAGAGAGATTCTGCCCATCTCTCCCTCTGCCCGCTCCCAAGTCGGCATACCGAATCTGTCGCTATCGTCGCAAAAATCGAAATTTTCACCGAGCGGTCCTCTTCTCTCCTCGTAACCGCCGACCGCCGCCCATGATAAAAAAGAGGGAGAGTTTTCTCCGAAATTTATTATTTTTCTCATAATATCATTACCGTTTTATAAATATAGTAAATCAGACCGTAAACCGTTCCCGCAATAGTTGAATAAAGGATTACGGGACCGGCAACCGTGAATATTTTTGCACCCACACCGGAAATAAAGCCCTCGCTTCTGTTATCTATTGCCGATGAGGTCACCGCGTTTGAAAATCCCGTAACCGGAACAAGCGTGCCCGCGCCGCCAAATCTGGCAATTTTATCAAAAAAACCGAGAGCCGTGCTGACCGATGCCAAAACTATAAAAGTGACGGTCACGAGAACGTAGGATTTTTCGGTATCTGCACCGAGATATCGGTAAAGGTACGCAAGCCACTCGCCCACAAAGCATATAAAACCGCCGACAAGAAACGCCATTGCGGAATTTTTTAACACGGGTGAGCGCGGCTCGTGCCTTCTTACTATATTGCGGTAGTCAGAGCTTTTCTCAATTTTGATTTTTTTATCACTCATTTTAAATGCGCAAACAATTGTTTGCATATCCTCTTATTTTGTATCTAGTATATCCCGTTCTTGCGTAATTATTCCGCAAGTGAAAAAAGTAACTATATACTTTAATATTCCTCTTGAAACTTTCGACAAAATGTGATAGAATATTATTTAATAATACAACAAAGGAGAAGAGTATGGAAAACGGATGGAACAATTACGAAAGCGACAATGAAAACAACGAGCAGGATTACGCCTTTCAAACCCTCGACAGACACGGTAAGCCGAAAACTGTCGGTTGGTCGGTTGCGTCACTCGTTATGGGCGCGGTTTCACTATTCACCTGCTCTTTCGGTTGGGCAAGTATAATTTTCGGTGCGCTTGCAATAGTATTTGCGGTTGCTTCAAGAAGAATACTCGGATACTTTGACGGCAAGTCGATTTTCGGTCTTATACTCGGACTATTCGGCACGGTATTCGGCCTCGGCATAATAATCTACGTTTACACGATAGGCGAAGAGGACCAAAAATATCTTTGGCAGATTATAAAGCAGATGTATGAAAATTCCTCGGGCACGGGTTCGGATATCTAACAAAAACCGTGTCTGTAGAATAAATTGAATTATAAAACGAAAAAAGACGGTATAATATCGCGCGGCAATCCAAAAAACCGGATTGCTTGGCTTGATATTACACCGTCTTTTTTTATTATGCGTTTTAAATATTTTTGAGAATTTCCTCGGCTCTTGCAAGAGCTTCGTCAATCTTGTTAAGGTCACGGCCGCCGCTCATCGCGCTGTCGGGGCGTCCGCCGCCCTTACCGCCGCAAATAGCCGCGATTTCGCCGACTATTTTACCTGCGTGCGCGCCTGCTTTAACCGCATCCTGTCCTGCTGCACAAACAAAATTGAGCTTGCTGTCGGATACAGCTGCAAATACCGCAACGCCGTCGGAGAATTTAGCCTTAACCGAGTCGCAAAGACCTCTTGCTTCGTCTGCTCTTGCATCGATTTTTGCAACGAGAAGCTTGAACTTTCCTACCGATTTGATTCCGTCAAGAAGCGACTGCGTCTTGATTTCGGAAAGCTTTGCGTTTGCGCTGTCAAGCTCGCGCTTGGTTTCCTTTATCTCCGCCTGAAGAGCCGACGCCTTCTTTGCGATAGTCTGAGGATTCTGCGCCTTAAGCTCTTTTGCGGTTTCGTTTATAAGCTCGTCCTTTTCAGCGAGAAGAGCAAGAACGCCAAGTCCGGTCGTTCCCTCTATTCTTCTTACGCCTGCCGCAACCGAGGACTCGGATATTACCTTGAAGAGTCCTATCTCGCCGGTAGATGAAACGTGCGTTCCTCCGCAAAGCTCAACCGAGGAGCTTCCGATGCTGACGACCCTTACCTTATCTCCGTACTTTTCGCCAAAGAGAGCCATAGCACCCTTCTTGCGAGCCGACTCGATATCCGAAATTTCGGTAGAGCAAGACTCGGACATAAGTATATTCGCGTTGACTATCGCTTCAACCTTCGCTATCTCTTCTTTAGTCATAGCAGAGAGGTGAGTAAAGTCAAATCTTACCCTATGCTCGTCAACGTATGAGCCCGCCTGCTCAACGTGTGAGCCGAGAACCTGACGCAAAGCTGCCTGAAGAAGATGAGCCGCCGAGTGATTTCTTTTTATTGAAAGACGTCTAGCCGTGTCAATTTTAAGGGTAAGCACGTCACCTTTTTTAAGACTTCCCGCCTCGATTTTAACCTCGTGAATATAGATTCCGTTAGTTTTCTTTGTATCAAGGACGGTAAGAGTTGCGCCGCCTGAGGTGATGACACCCGTGTCACCAACCTGACCGCCGCCCTCGCCGTAGAATACGGTTTTATCAAACACGAGCGAGCATTCGCCCTCGTTTATTGATTCAACGTTTTCTCCGTCGGCAATTATCGAAAGAAGAGTTGCCTCGCACTCGACGCTGTCATATCCGACGAATTCGGTTTCGGGAAGAGACTCGAGAAGGTCCTTTGATGAATCCGACCAGCCCGAAATATTTCCTCTTGCCGCTCTCGCCCTCTGCTTCTGCTCATCCATAAGAGCCGCAAAGGCGTCGTTATCAACCGAAAGTCCCGCTTCCTCGGCAATCTCGCGTGTAAGGTCAACGGGAAATCCGAAGGTATCGTAAAGCTTGAAAGCATCCTCGCCCGAGATCACCTTGCCGCCCGAGACGCGAAGCTCTGCAACTATACCGTTGAGAATTCCAAGACCTGCGTCGATGGTAGCGTTAAATCTTTCCTCCTCAAGAACCACGACCTTAAGGATATAGTCGCGCTTTTCAACAAGCTCGGGGTAAGCCTTGTCATTCTGAGAAATAACGACCTCACAAAGCTCCTTTAAGAACATTCTGTTTATGCCGAGAAGCTTTCCGTGACGGCATGCGCGTCTGATAATTCTTCTGAGGACGTATCCCCTGCCCTCGTTTGAGGGAATAACGCCGTCGCAGATCATAAACGTCGCGCTTCTTATATGGTCGGTAACGACACGGATTGAAACGTCGTTTTTCGCATCTTTCCCGTAGGTTTTTTCAGAAATAGCGCATACCGTGTCAAGAATTTTGCGCACGGTGTCAACCTCAAAGAGATTGTCCACGCCCTGCATAACGCAGGCAAGACGCTCAAGTCCCATACCCGTGTCAATATTTTTCTGTATAAGCTCGGTGTAATTACCCGCACCGTCGTTGTTAAACTGAGAGAATACGTTGTTCCATATCTCCATAAATCTGTCGCAGTCGCAGCCGGGCTTACAATCGGGGCTTCCGCACCCGTATTTCTCACCGCGGTCAAGATATATTTCCGAGCAAGGACCGCAAGGACCCGAGCCGTGCTCCCAGAAGTTATCAGCCTTTCCAAGTCTTACTATATGCTCCTCGGGAACGCCAACCTTGTCACGCCAGATTGCATACGCCTCGTCGTCGCCCTCGTAAACGGACGGCCAAAGAAGCTCTGCGGGAATTTCAAGAGTTCCGTTAAGGAATTCCCAAGACCACGCGATTGCTTCATTCTTAAAATAATCGCCGAAAGAGAAGTTTCCGAGCATCTCAAAATAAGTACCGTGACGCGCGGTATGTCCGACTCTTTCAAGGTCGGGAGTTCTTATGCACTTCTGACAGGTGCAAACGCGCGTTCTCGGCGGAACCTCCTCACCCGTGAAGTATTTTTTCATCGGCGCCATGCCCGAGTTGATAAGCAAAAGCGATTTATCGTTGTTCGGTATAAGCGAAAAGCTTGGCAAACGAAGATGCCCCTTGCTCTCAAAGAAAGCAAGATACTTTTCACGCAAATCGTTAAGAGAAGTCCATTTCATAACAAAAGTCCTCTGTATTTAATATATTTTTACAATATAATATTATATCATAAGATAAAATCAATGTCAATATACATATAAACAAAAACAAGCACCTGTGACATACTTTAATCCATATATCACAAGTGCTTAATACTGATTTGGAATTTTCTTTTACAGCGTCGCCGCCATGACCGCCTTTATAGTGTGCATTCTGTTCTCCGCTTCGTCAAAGACTATGGAACGCTCGCTCTCAAAGACCTCGTCGGTCACCTCCATTGAATCGATACCGAACTTTTCGCCAATCTGCTTTCCAATTACGGTATTGAGGTCGTGGAAGGCGGGCAGACAATGCATAAATACCGCATCAGAACCTGCGTTTTCCATAATCTTCATCGTTACGGCGTAGGGTGAAAGCTCCTTAATACGACTCGCCCAAACCTCCTCGGGCTCACCCATCGAAACCCACACGTCAGTATAGATAACGTCGGCGCCTTTGGTTGCGCTGATGGGGTCCGTGTCAAATTTCAGAGTTGCTCCGCTCTCTTTTGCGATAGCCTCGCACTCTTCAATAAGGGCTTTGTCGGGGAAATATTCCTTGGGTGCGCAAGCGGTAAAATTAATACCCATCTTGGCGCATCCGACCATAAGAGAGTTACCCATATTGTAACGGGCGTCGCCCATATACACGAAATTGATTCCCTTAAGTTTTCCGAACTTCTCCTTTATAGTGAGGAAATCGGCAAGAATCTGAGTAGGATGAAATTCGTTCGTAAGTCCGTTCCACACGGGAACCTTGGAATATTTCGCAAGCTCCTCGACTATCGTCTGAGCGTATCCGCGGTACTCAATGCCGTCGTACATTCCCGCAAGAACTCTTGCCGTGTCGGCGATGCTCTCCTTCTTTCCCATCTGCGAGCCTGTCGGTCCGAGATAGGTTGCCGTCATTCCGAGGTCGGCTGCCGCCACCTCAAACGCGCAACGGGTACGGGTGCTGTCCTTTTCAAAGAGAAGAACTATATTTTTACCCTCGTGAAGCCTGTGAGGAATACCTGCTTTTTTCTTTGCCTTAAGCTCTTCCGCAAGGTTGATAAGATATTCCATCTCCTCGGCGGTATAGTCAAGAAGTTTAAGCAAATCTCTGCCCTTTAATGAATTCATATTTATACGGTTCCTTATTACGTTATTGAAGATAAAACGCATATGCGAATTATCGTTTTGCGTTGCTTTCCAAGAATTTCTTGACGTATTCTATCTGGTATGCAACGCTCTCATATCCCGTAGAGCCTGCTGAAATGCGCTTTCTTACGCAGGTTTCAAGAGATATTTCATCATAGAGGTCACTGTCAAACACGTCGCTGTGCGCCTTGTATTCCGAAAGCGGCATCTCATCAAGTGTTTTTCCGCTTTTAATGCACTCGGCAACTATTACGCCGACGACCTTATACGCGCTTCTGAAGGGCATTCCCTTCTTGGTAAGATAGTCTGCAAGGTCGGTGGCGTTTATAAATCCGCGCCTTGAGGCGTTATACATATTTTCCTTCAACGGCTTCATCGTTTCGATCATCGGAACGAATACCCCAAGACACTTTCCAACCGTTTCGGCAGCGTCGAATATCGCCTCCTTATCCTCCTGCATATCCTTGTTGTATGCAAGCGGAAGTCCCTTAAGGACGGTGAGAGTTGCCATAAGGTCGCCGTAAACTCTGCCCGTTTTTCCGCGGACGAGCTCCGCCATATCGGGATTTTTCTTCTGCGGCATTATAGACGAGCCGGTCGTGTAGGCGTCGTCAAGCTCGACGAACTTGAATTCCCAGCTGGACCAAAGTATTATTTCCTCAGAAAATCGCGACAGATGCATCATAATAAGTGCGAACGCCGCCTCAAGCTCAACGCAGTAATCTCTGTCGGAAACGCCGTCAACCGAGTTTTCGGTGATACCGTCGAATCCGAGATTTTCGGCAACCATTCTTCTATCGGTGGGATAGGTCGTTCCCGCGAGAGCGCAGGAGCCGAGGGGAGAATAATTCATTCTCTTTAACGCGTCGTCAAGCCGCGTCACGTCACGCATAAACATCATAGCATATGCGAGAAGATGCTGAGCAAAGGTTATAGGCTGAGCTCTTTGAAGATGAGTATATCCCGGCATTATCGCGTCGGTATTTTTTTCCGCCTGCGAAACTATTGCGCCGATGAGCGAGATAAGCTGTTTTCTTATGACCGCCACCTCGTCGCGCATATAAAGTCTTAAGTCAAGAGCGACCTGGTCGTTGCGGCTTCTTGCCGTGTGAAGCTTTTTTCCCGCATCGCCGATACGCACCGTAAGCTCGGCTTCGATAAACATATGAATATCCTCGGCATTCATATTGAACGCAAGCTTTCCCGAGTCGATATCGTCAAGAATCGAGGAAAGTCCCTCTCGAATCTCTTGATACTCGTTTTCGCTTATTATTCCGGTTGCCGAAAGCATAAGCGCGTGCTCCATAGAACCGCGGATATCCTGACGGTACATCTTGTTGTCAAAGTGAATTGAGGAGTTAAAGTCGTCTGCAATGGCGCTCACCGCGCCGTCGGTGCGCCCCGCCCACATTTTTTCCATAATCTGATTACTTTCCGAATTTATTTTGTTTAAAAGCGAATTTAATTTAACACGCCCTCGGGTCTGGGATCACTTATTATTCTTTGCGTTTACCTGCGCCTGAACCTTGATGGGAAGACCGAAGAGGTTGATAAAGCCTGCGGCATCTGCCTGATTGTATACGTCGTCCTCACCGAAGGTTGCAAGCTCCTCGGAGTAGAGCGCAAAGTCACTCTTAACGCCCGCCTTAATAATATTACCCTTGTAAAGCTTAAGTCTTACCGTACCCGTTACGTTCTCCTGAGTTTTGTCAACGAACGCCGAGAGAGCCTCGCGCAGAGGAGTAAACCACTGACCGTTATAAACGAGGTCGGCAAAGGTGATGGCAAGCTCGCTCTTCTTATGAGCGGTCATCTTATCAAGAGTAAGAGTTTCAAGATAGTTGTGCGCAAAATAGAGAATAGATCCGCCGGGAGTTTCATAAACGCCGCGGCACTTCATACCGACAAGACGGTTTTCAATGATATCGAGAAGACCGATACCGTTTTCGCCGCCCACCTTATTAAGAGCAAGAATTATTTCCTTCGCGCTCATCTTTTCGCCGTTAAGAGCGGTGGGAATACCCTTTTCAAAATCAAGCGTGATATAGGTGGGCTTATCAGGAGCCTGCATGGGTGATACGCCCATTTCAAGAAATCCGGGCTTATCGTAAAGAGGCTCGTTCCAAGCATCCTCAAGGTCAAGACCCTCGTGAGAGAGGTGCCAGAGGTTCTTATCCTTAGAGTAGTTGGTTTCGCGGTTTATCTTAAGTGGAATGTTATGCGCCTCGGCATAATCAATTTCCTCCTCACGTGATTTTATAGTCCACTCACGCCAGGGAGCGATGATATGCATATCGGGAGCAAAAGCCTTGATAGCAAGCTCGAAACGAACCTGGTCGTTACCCTTACCCGTGCAGCCGTGGCAGATAGCGTCAGCGCCCTCGGCAAGAGCTATTTCAACGATTCTCTTAGCGATAATGGGACGGGCAAATGAAGTTCCGAGCATATATTCCTCGTAAAGCGCACCCGCCTTCACCGTGGGAATGATGTAATCGTTAACGAATTCCTCCGTAAGATCCTCGATATAGAGCTTCGACGCGCCTGTTTTGATAGCCTTTTCCTCAAGACCCTCAAGCTCGTCAGCCTGACCTACGTTTCCGGAAACCGCAATTACCTCACAGTTGTTATAATTTTCCTTGAGCCACGGAATGATAATCGAGGTATCAAGACCGCCCGAGTAAGCAAGAACTACCTTTTTAATATTTTTCTTATCCATTTTTTAAATCCTCCGAATTTGTCTTGGCTTTTCGCCGTTTTTTATTTTTAACGATGATATTGTACCACTAATTGAATAAATATGCAATACTTTTTATGAATTTTATTTATTTTCGTCACTATGCACTAGTATTAAGATTATTCTTTAGTTTATTTATGTATAATTATATAGCATTCTGCATATTTAATGCATAATTACGAATATTTATTCACATTATGCAACTTTAATGAATGAATTCCGCTATTATAACTATTCTAAAAAACAAATTCGAAAATTTTTCGTGGGGTAATATATAGACAAATTTAATCTTTAGTGCTAAAATATATAGGTAATTGTTTTTTCTCGAGGAATTTGCAAATGAATATTACTGAATACGTAAAAGCCAACACTGACGAGCTTTACAAAATACTGAAAGAGCTGTGTCTTATTCCCGCGCCCTCGCACCACGAGGAGAAGCGCGCCGAGTATTGCAAGGCATGGTTTGATAAAAACGGACTTGAAGGCGCGTATATCGACGAGGCGCTCAACGTGGTTTTTCCCTATCAAGCTGAGGGAAGCGACAGACTTGCTGTTTTTGAAGCTCATACCGACACGGTTTTTCCCGATACCGAGCCGATGCCATACGTTGATGACGGAGAGAAAATATATTGCCCCGGAGTAGGCGACGATACCGCAAGCGTTGCGGTACTTATGCTCACGGCAAAATATTTCGTCGAAAACAAAATCCAAACGGACGGCGTTCTTTTCGTTTGTAACTCCTGTGAAGAGGGACTCGGAAATCTTAAGGGAACGAGATTCATTTTTGAGAGCTTTAAAGGCAGAGTCGAGAAATTCATCTCCTTTGACTCGAGCAGATTCAACTACTCTGCCACAAGATGCGTAGGCTCACACAGATACGAGGTTGAGGTTCTGACCGAGGGAGGACACTCCTGGAGCAAATTCGGCAACACGAACGCGATAGCCGAGCTTTCCAAAATCGTAAACGAGATTTATTCAATAGAGCTGCCAAAAAAAGAGGGTAAAAAGGTCACCTACAACGTCGGAGAAATTTCGGGCGGAACGTCGGTCAACACGATTGCACAGTCTGCAAGAATGCTTTGCGAATACCGTTCCGACGATCTTGAGCTTCTCGCGTATATGAAAGGCGAATTCGAAAGAATTTTTGAAGAGGCGAAAAACGAAAAGGTAACGGTTAAAGCAACTCTTGTCGGCGACCGTCCCTGCGCTGCCGACTTTGACCGGAGCAAGCAGGAAGCTCTTATGAAAATTGCCGCGGACGTTATTCTGCAAACGACGGGTGAAGAGATGAACTTCGGTTCAAGCTCAACCGACTGCAACATTCCACTCTCGCTTGGAATACCCGCAATAACAGTTGGCGTATATATTGGCAACGGTTCCCACACCCGCGAGGAATACATAGTTAAATCCTCGCTTGTCACGGGATTTGAAATAGGAATTAAGGTTCTTGTTAAATGTGCAGAAATAAGATAAGAGAGGATTAATTATATGAAACTTTTAGCAGCAGGCGATGCGATAATCGGCAGAAGAATTCAGCCCGATTTTAAGGGCTACGACGAGCTCCGCCCTTACATTGAGAGTGCGGACGCAAGCTTTTTCAACCTTGAAACAACCCTTAATGAAGAGGGCGAATGCCCCTCGGCGCAGCTCAGCGGCGGCACTTATATCCGCACGACCCCCAAGGTGCTTGAGGATATGGCTGCGTTCGGCTTTAATATGACCACGTTCAACAATAACCACGCATTTGACTTTTCGGTTGAGGGCTTCCTCTCTACCCTTGAAGCGCTTGAGGATTCCGACTTCGTTCACGCAGGCGCAGGAAGAACGCTCGGCGAGGCGTCAAAGCCTCGATATCTTGAATCAAACGCGGGAAGAATCGCTCTTATATCGGCCAACACTAACTTCTCACCCGATATGCTTGCGGGCGAGCAGACTGCGAGAGTGCCGGGCAGAGCAGGTATTAACGGAATCACTATTGAGAAATACGTCAGAGTTACAGAGCGCGAGATGGCTTTCGTAAAGGAGCTTGCCGAAAAAACGGGAATCAACGTTTCAAGAAACATAACCGTAAAAGAGGGATACTATCAGCCGACCAAGGACAACGAGGAGCTTCTCGGTGAGCTTAAATTTGTTCTCGGCGACAAGTGCGAATACGTTATGGAAGCAAAGCGCACCGACGTTGAGCGCGTAAAGACCGCAATTTACGAAGCAAAGCTTCAAGCCGATTACATAATGGTTTCAATTCACTCGCATCAGCTAAGCGGTGATGCAAAGGAAAATCCCTCTCAGTTCTTAATTGACTTCGCGCACGAGTGCATAGATGCGGGAGCTCACGCAATAATCGGACACGGTCCCCACCTTCTCCGTCCTATCGAGGTTTACAAGGACTGTCCTATATTCTATTCTCTCGGCGACTTTATACTTCAGCTTTACAATATAGAGTTCGCCCCCGCAGAGTTTTTCAGAAAATACGGACTCTCCCCCGACGCGACCGTGCACGAGCTTCTTAAGACCCGTTCAAAGAATTTCACGATAGGACTTATGGAAGACCCCAGAATGTATCTTAACGTGCTTCCTCTTTGGGACGTTGATGAGTGCGGCAAGCTCAAATCAATGAAGCTTATCCCCGTAGAAGCGACGATAAAGGGTAACAAATCCGAAATAGGACTTCCCCGAATTTGCGATGCGGATAAGGTAGTTTCCTACCTCGGCAAAATGTCCGAGCCCTACGGCATAAAACTCACGAAGGACAAGGACGGTCTTATCAACGTTAAGTGGTAAAGCGAACAATCCGAATTTTCGGTGCGAAGCAACATAACAAAAAACATAAAATCAGAGCGGCGCTACAGCGAAAAAGCTGCAACATCGCTCTGATTTTTTATTGTTTTTACTTACTGTACTCCTTGAAAGGAAGAATATTGCCCGAATTCTGAGGCTTTATAAAGAATGAGAAATTAAACTCTTTCTCGGTTATTCTGTATTCCTCATCAAGCTCTGGTCCGCAGGAATTCGAGCCAATTCCTGCATTTCTGTAATCTATTATCACCGTAGTTTCCGCCTCGGGCACAAGCTCAAAGTCGTGCTTGAATTCCGTCAGGTAAAGAGGGTCGTAATGAGAAACCGAGAGTGAGAAGGACTCGCCCGAGAAATAAAGACCGTGTCCCGCAACGCTCGTTACGTCAGCCCATTTACAGCCGTAGTGCGAGGAATTTTCCTGAGGTCTTATATAATGCTCAAAGTTGTCGGTCGCAGTCGTTTTGAAAAGTCCGATCTTTGAAGCTATGCGCTTGTCTTCATACGACTCGTACGGACCGTAGCCGAAATAGCGCACGTCCTCAAAGCCCTCGGGCATTCTGAACTTGAACCCGAATCTCGGGAGAGGCGGAATCGTGGCAAAGCTTTCGCACTTGAATCCTCTGCCAAGCATCGCGTCGGTAGAAATTCTGACCGTATCACCGTTAGCGAAGCTGTATGCTACGTCAAGATACAGCGCCGGAGATAAAGCAGGTGCGGAGAGTACAAGCTCACACTTTATGCATACCTCGCTCTCGCTGACCGTTACGTTTATGCCGTGGCAATTCGTCGTTGCGCGGTTAAAGTAATGGCTCTCCCATTCCTTACGTATTTTTCTGTCGTTATCCGTGGGCGCGCGCCATATTGTAGGAATCACGGGTGCTGCTATCATATCCTTGCCGTTATCAACGATGCTCTCTATAAGTCCCGTATGCTTTCCTATCTTATATTTGCACTCTCCGACGGCAACCGTGTAAAATTTTTCGTCCTCTGTAAGCACAGGGTAGGCTTTCTCTGCATCTTTCTCGGTAATGCGATCGCTTATTATAAACTGCTCCGAGCCGATCTCATATCCCATATCCGCCCATTCGGTTTTCGTGTTCGTTTTGACAGAGATATTAAGAGTTGTAAATTCCTCGGCAAAGATCGGCAATTTATAGATTTTCGATTTCTCGGGCGCAATATTTAAAGCACCGAGGCATCCCGAAGCTATCGCCTCACCGTTTTTCTCAACCGTGTAATACAGCGAAAGATCGGAAAGGTATGTAAAATGGCGGCGGCTCGTAACCTTAAGGACGCCGTCCTTGTATTCTATAAGAAGAGGCTTTAACACTTCGCGAAGCTCATGCATACCCGTGTGAAGTTTTCTGTCGGGATACAAGAGTCCGTCAACGCAGAATTCACCCATGTGCGGAAATTCGCCCGAATCTCCTCCGTATATATACTCGGGTTTTGCAAATCTGTACTCGCCGGTAGCAACAGAGTGATCAAGCATCTCCCACACGCATCCGCCAAAGAAGCAATCGTTTTTATAGATCAGATCCCAATACATTGCAAGGTCGCCGGGGCCGTTACCCATAGCATGAGAGTATTCGCACATAAAAAAGGGCATCTTGGATTTTTTGCTGAGGTAATATTCAACGTCGGTCTTGGCGGGATACATTCTGCTCTCAATGTCTATATACGAACGGTAAAGCTCGGGGGTCATACTTGCATCTTTCGGCTTCATCAAGCCATTTTCTATAAAGTACGCTCTTCTTGATTCATCCTCGGCATGCACAAGGCGTGAGTTATCGCGCGATTTGAAATAATCCGTCATAGCCTTATGGTTTTGACCCACACCCGACTCGTTTCCGACAGACCAAATAATAACGCACGGGTGGTTTTTATCGCGTTCAAGCATTCTCGCGGCTCTGTCAAAATATTCGCCGCGCCATTCGGGATTGTTCGTAATAATATGGTCAAGCTCGGTACGCATCGCTCCGTGGCACTCAAGGTCGGCTTCATCGCATACGTAAAAACCGTATTTATCGCAAAGCTCTAGAAACCTCGGGTCGTTAGGATAATGGCTCGTACGTATCATATTGACGTTATTCGCCTTAAGGATCATAAGGTCACGCTTCATATGCTCCATCGGCGTTGAATGTCCGAGGTGAGGGTGGCTGTCGTGGCGGTTAACGCCCTTCGCCTTGACCTTTTTTCCGTTTATGTATATGACCTTGCCTTTAATTTCAATGCGGCGCACACCCGTGTTAATTCTTATGACCTCATCTCCCGCTCTGAATTCGATAGCATAAAGATAAGGCGACTCGTCGCTCCACAGCTTCGGAGATTCAAGAGAGGAAAAATCTATTCTTCCCGACGAGATAAGCTCTGCCGTCACCGTTTCTATATTGTGCCCCTGAGAGTCGAGCAATGCCGCCGTTACGGCAAGAGGTGAGCTGACCTCGATCTCCGCAGAAATATCGGCGAGAGTAAATTCCTCGTCGGTATCGCATTTTACAAATATATCGTTTATGCGAGCTTTGTTACGGAACAGGAGAAACACCTCTCGGAAGATGCCCGAGGCTCTGAACATATCCTGATCCTCAAGATAAGAGCCAACGCACCATTTTACAACGAGAACGGTAATTTTATTTTCACCGACTCTGACGAGATCGGTGATATCGATCTCGCTCGTCATATGGCTGACCTGACTGTAAGCGGCAAATTTACCGTTTACAAAAAGGTAAAAGCAGGAATCGACACCTTCAAAATTGATCATTACGTCCCTGCCCGAAATTTCTTTCTCGGTGAGGGTAAAGGTTCTTGAATAAAGTCCCGCGGGATTTTCCTCGGGTATAAAAGGAGGATCAAGGGGAAAGGGATATTCCGAGTTGGTGTACTGAATTTTGTCGTATTTTCTGCCGTAGGCGTGCTGCCAGTTCATCGGCACGTCAAGCTTCTCTTCAAACACGACCTCGGTAATTCTCGGGTCGGGAACGTCATGAACCGACTTATAGAATTTAAAATCCCACGTTCCTATAAGACTTTTGAAATAAAGTGAATAATCGCGCACGCCCATTGCTGCCGACTCCGAGTCTGCATACGGTATGAAATATGCGCGCGGAGCTTCGCAGCCTACGTGGAGATGCTTAAGGGATTTGTGATAGTCAAATATTCCAAACGGCATTTTATTTTTCTCCTTTATTATAAATCATTTTGCTCTGACGGATACCTCGGCGCTGATAAGCTCCTCACGCCGACCGTCCTCGGTTTCAACAAGCAGTGCGGCGCTGTCGGTTATTGCAATTGCTTTTGCCGAAAAGACCTCGCCCGAAATTCTGCGCACTTCGACGCGGCGCCCTATTACCGATGAACGTTTTCGGTATTCCCCGATTATTTCGGAGAAGGCGGATTCAGAAAAAAATTCCTCCGTCAAGGCTTCAAGCAACGCGTCTTTATCCGTTTTTATGCCGATACAGTCCTCAACCGTTGTAACGATATCGGCAAGTTCGGGGGAAAACTCGCGAGAGTAAAGATTCACACCTATACCGCATACCGCATACTTAAATCCGCCGTTTTCGCAAATCTCACCCTCCGTGAGAATTCCCGCAAGCTTTTTTCCGCCGACGGTTATATCGTTAACCCATTTGATGCAGACCGAAAGACCCACAACTCTCTCCAAGGCGCGTGCAAGTGCAACGGCTGCTCTGACGGTTATGCGCGCAGCATCGCACTCCTGCCCTGTCGGCTTGAAAAGAAAGGAAAGGTAAAGTCCCCCTCCCTTTTGAGAATCAAAAGAGCGGCCGCGTCTGCCTCTGCCTGCGCTTTGCGCATCGGCAACAAAAAGCACGGGCTCATCCGCAAAATGCTCTTTTGCATACTCACGGGCTCTTGTATTCGTTGAATCCGTGATCTCATATCTGAAAGTCTTCATTCTGTAAACCTTCGTTTGCATTTTGTAAGATAAAATTTCTTCAAAGACATTCTAGCACAAATAGGCTCGGATGTCAATAAAATATCAACAGATAGAATAATTATTTTAACCCTTGGAAAAGATAGAAGCATAAACTTTTCATAGGGGTGATTCCTTGGCAAAATTATCTGATAATTATAAAGAAAACAGATTGAATATCTCGACACGCCTACGGACAGGCGAAAGCTTTGACATTATCGAAAAGCGGCTCTGCGCCGCAGGACGCGAACTGTCTTTTTTCTATATCGACGGGTTTATCAAGGACGGCGAAATGCTGAGAATAATGCAACACCTGCTCTCGCAAAAAAGCCTTAACGATGCCGAAAGCACAACGCGCATCCTGCCTTACGTTGAGGTTGAGCTTGTATATGACGATAACGATGCTATACGCTCAGTGCTTTCGGGACAGGCTCTGATTCTCGGCGAAACCTTTGGCGCGGCGGCAATACTTGTCGATGCGCGCACCTATCCCGCCCGCTCGACCGAAGAGCCCGACAGCGACAGAGTTATGCAAGGCTCGCACGACGGCTTTGTTGAAACGCTCGTCACCAACACCGCTCTGATAAGACGGAGAATACGCGACGAAAGACTTACTATGAGCCATTTTAACATGGGCGGCTCGTCAAAGACCGACGTGGTCGTATGCTATATGGACGGTGTTGCGGACGGAAGGCTGGTATCCGAAATAAAGGAAAAAATCAAAAGCTCGCGTCCAAAATCGCTGACCCTCGGTTTTCAGAGTCTTGCCGAAACGCTTATCCGCAAAGGGTGGCTGAATCCGTTTCCCAAAATACGCACGACCGAAAGACCCGACACCGCCGCCGCGCAGCTGCTTGAGGGAAGTGTTCTCGTAATATGCGACACCTCACCTCAGGTAATGATTCTTCCTACCTCGATATTTCATTATTTGGAGCAAACCGACGATTATTATTTTCCGCCTCTTACGGGAAGCTATCTTCGCGCGGTGCGCACCCTAATTTTGCTTGCGTCCGTGATAATTACGCCGCTCTGGTATCTTTATCTTGAATATGCCGACGTTCTGCCGAGGGCACTTCTCTTCCTCGTTCCCGAAAATGCGGGAGCTTTGCCGATAATTCTTCAGCTCTTTCTCGTTGAGCTTGCAATAGACGGACTCAAAATCGCATCGATGAACACTCCCGATATGCTGTCAAACTCACTCTCAATAGTAGGCGCTTTAATTCTCGGTGACTTTGCGGTTGAGGTCGGCTGGCTTTGCGCCGACGTCATTTTATATATGGCATTCGTGGCAATTGCTAACTTTGCCCAACAGAATCACGAGCTCGGCTACGCTTTTAAATTTATGCGAATGATGATTCTAGCGCTCGTTTATTTCTTTGGAATATGGGGCTTTGCCGTCGGAATAGTTCTTTTCTCGGTCTTTGTCGCAACCAATACGACCGTGACGGGCAGACACTATCTTTACCCCCTCGTTCCGTTCAATAAAGCTGCGATGAAAAGGCTGCTTTTCAGAACGCGAAAACAGGATTTTGATTAAATTTCTGTAAAAATTCAGCATTTTAGTAATGTTTTGGTATTCCAAAACTGTTTTTTAAAAAATATACTTGAAAAAAAACACAATATGTAGTACAATATATCCATATAACGATCTTGTTTCGTTTTTAAGGTTTATGAAAGGCGGTGAGTCATATCGGATTAAGACTGAACGAGCGTTTTCTGGCAAGCTATATTTCGCTTGATAAAAACTGCTGTGAAAAATTCGGCATTGCAAACGGCGGAGTTACCGAATATATCAACCGTCTGAACAACACCCGTTTTGCTCCCGGGCGCGAGGAAGCGCTCCCAAGGCTCGTAAGATACAGAAATATTCGCAACAAAATGGCTCACGAAATCGGCTCGCTCCGCAGAATGAGCGAGATTACGAAGCTTGACCTTAAATGGATTCGCACCTTTGACAAGGATATCACGAAAGGCCGCGACCCTATATCAAAATATTTGAAGCGTGCCCGCAGATATGCAAGACGCAGAAAAATAGAGAGATTCGTTACGGTATTTGCGATAATTCTTGCTCTTGCAATAGGCGTTATCACCTACGTTCTTTTAAGATAGGAATTACCATGTTCGCAAATTATCATATTCACACCTCGCGCTGCAAGCACGCGATAGGCACGGACGAGGAGTATATTGAAGCTGCAATTGCCGAGGGCTTAAAAATCCTCGGCTTTTCCGACCACGCGCCCTACGTATATCCCGACGGATATATTTCGTATTACAAAATGACGCCGAAGGAGTCAGGCGAGTATTTCTCCGCTCTTACCGCGCTCAGAGAAAAATATCGCGATAAAATAGAAATTCACGTCGGGTATGAAACCGAATATTATCCGAAGCTTTGGGATGAGACCTATGAGTTTTGGAAAAACGACAACCGCCCCGAGTATCTTTTGCTCGGTCAGCATTTTACCTGCGAGGAATATCCGCTTGAGAAAAGTCGGCATTCCGCCACCGGCTCGGAGTATCCCGAAGCGCTCAGCGAATACGTTGACACGGTAATAACCGCAATAAACACGAAAAAATTCACCTGTCTTGCTCACCCCGACGTTATCGGATACCGCGGACCTCTTGACGCTTATTTTGAACATATGACTCGGCTTATGGAGGCTGTCACGGCGGTTAATATTCCAATTGAAATAAACCTGCTCGGTCTTGCCGAGGGCAGAAATTATCCCAACCCGCTGTTTTGGGAGATTGCCTCAAAATACAGTCCCAAAGCGGTGCTTGGTTGCGACGCGCACGAGCCGTACAGAGTTGCCGTAAAGGACGAAATCCTAAAAGCCGAGCGCTTTGCCGATAAATACGGTATCGAGCTTCTTGACACTCTCGCGCTCGTCGACCCGTTTTCAGACTGAAGCGATGCTTCCCTGTTGTTTTTACATAATCTTCCCGCATCAGCGTTTTGCTTTTTGATGCGGGATTTTTCACAGAATAAACCGACAAAAATCGCATATTTAATTGTCATTTTTAATGTTTTGTACCCCTTATTTTTGGACACGTATTGACAAAACATGAAAAATGTGGTAATATATCTGTCGGCTATTAATGTTAGGCAAGAGTGAACAATCCGAACTCGCTCTGAATCCTTAATTTTCAGCGCTTTCGGCACTTATCTCTCTTGCAAAGTCCGCACTTGGCTGCGAGAGCCAAGCACCAAAATCATCTTAAAATTAAGGCACAGAGTTCTCCGAATTTTCGCGAGCGCAAATTTTGCGAAGGACGAGGTTGAAATCCGAGATAATATGCGGATATTAAAAGGATTTTTACCGATGTAATTCACAAAATTTGCCTCTCCAAAACGAGTTCGGATTATTCATTCTTGCCTAAGCAAAAGAAACGAACTAACAAGCCTTACGGCTGAAAAGGAATAAAATTTTATGAAAAAATATCAAATTCACGAAAAAAAGGAATTCAAAAATATTCGCGATCTCGTAGAGCGCGCAGCCGAAACGTACGGCAACGACACGGCATACTCCTTCAAGGACTCCCCCCACGATAAAGAAATAAAGAAGATTTCCTTCACCCGTTTGCGTGACGACGTAAGAGCTTTTTCAAGCGAGCTTCTTGCGCGCGGCTATAAAGGAAAGCACTGCGCGGTTATCGGAAAATTTTCATACTCTTGGGTAAGAGCTTATTTTTCGCTTCTTTCCATCGGCGCGGTTATCGTTCCGCTCGACCGCGATTGGCTTGCGGCAGACCTTGCCGAAACCGCCACACGCGCCGATGCCGAATATCTCTTCATAGACGGTGACCTTGCCGAGAAAGCAGACGCAATCAACGAAGCAAAGGCGATAAAGGAAACGGTTTATTTGTGCGGCGAGGGCGATTTGACGGTTGAGTCCTTCATCGAAGCGGGCTCGGCGAAATTTGACACCGACCCCGACTCCTATTTCAACAATGAGATCGACGTATACAAGCTCGCGCTTCTCGTTTTCACCTCGGGAACGACGGGCAAGGGCAAAGGCGTTATGCTCTCGCAGAACGCCGTTCTCTCGGATATGTCAGACGTTATACCCTATATTGATTTCGGCAAGAAAACCGTCGGAGTCCTTCCCCCGCATCACACATACGGCTCAAGCGTTATGTTCGTTGGCCATATGATGATAGGAACGGAAATATACATTTCCCAAGGGCTTAAATACGTCGTTAAGGAATTCAAGGAGCAAAAGCCCGAGCATCTCGTGCTGGTTCCCCTCTATCTTGAGACCTTCTATCGCAGAATGCAAAGCGCAATAAAGGATCAAGGCAAAGAAAAGCTCGTTAAGAGAATGATGAAGATATCCAACTTCTTAAGGAAGCTCGGTATAGATATTCGCAAAAAGCTCTTCGCCTCTCTGCTTGAAGCTCTCGGCGGCGAAATCAAAATGATAATTTCAGGCGGCGCGCCTATAAACGAGGATATACTCTATTTCTTTGACGGTCTCGGAATTACCACCCTCAACGGATACGGTATCACCGAATGCGCTCCGATAATCGCGGTCAACGTATCAAAGCACGTTGTTCCGGGTACAGTCGGAAAGATTCTTGATATCGACACGGTTAAGATTGCCGACCCGAACGAAGCGGGCGAAGGCGAAATCTGCGTAAAGGGCCCCAACGTAATGCTCGGCTACTTTAAGGACGAGGCGGCAACCGCCGACGCCTTTGACGAAGAGGGCTATTTCAGAACCGGCGACTACGGTAAAATCACCGAAGACGGCTCGCTTGCAATTACGGGAAGAAAAAAGAACCTCATAATCCTTTCAAACGGAAAGAACGTATATCCCGAAGAAATCGAAAACGAATTCGTATCGGTTCCGGGAGTTATCGACGTAATAGTTTACGAAGGAAAATCCAAACGCGGAATGGAGCACAACGCAATAGTTTGTGAAATCTATCCCGACAAGGACCTTCTTCAAAAGAATGGTGTAGAAGACGCAAAAGCATATTTCCAGAAATACATCGACACCTATAACAGAGGTGCCGTTCCCTACAAGAAAATCGGCGTTCTCAAGGTTCGTGACGAGGAATTCCCGAAGAACACTCTTCGCAAAATCCTTCGTTTTAAGCTTGATATGACCATTGATTAATGTAAACTTAATTTTATATTTAAATCTATAGCGGCAAAGGCAAACCAATTATGACAGTAAAACAGTTAAAAGAGTTATTATCCGCTTACACGGATGATGACATCGTCGTAACAAACGGCATAAAAATCGTCAGAAAAAACACACCCGGAGGTGTTTATACCGAACACGCCCCCTCCCTTGACGGACAAACGGGCGGATGCGGCACGTCAAAAAACGGAATGTTCCGCGGCGATTGCAAGAACTGCGACCATCTGGATTGCTCTCAGTGCAACTGGACGGAAGAGAAATAAAAAAGATTTAAGCAAACGAAAAGAGAGCGCAAGGTTTATATGCATATCCAAAGTCGTACACTTTTGGAGTGCATATCACCAAGCGCTCTCTTTTTCATCCTAGGCAAGAGTGAATAATCCAAACACGCTCTGAATCCTTAATTTTCAGCGCTTTCGGCACTTATCTCTCTTGCAAAGTCCGCACTTGGCTGCGAGAGCCAAGCACCAAAATCATCTTAAAATTAAGGCACAGAGTTCTCCGAATTTTCGAGAGAGCAAATTTTGCGAAGGACGAGGTTGAAATCCGAGATAATATGCGGATATTAAAAGGATTTTTACCGATGTAATTCACAAAATTTGCCTCTCCAAAACGAGTTCGGATTATTTACTCTTGCCTAGGCAAGAGTAAATAATATTCTAAACGGAATGTTTTTACACGGTCTGACTTTTTGTATTAAACGGCTTCGAGCGCGGCTTCCGGGTTTAATTGCTTACCAAGCTTTTTGACCGTCGGGAAATAGAAGCACAGAAGCGTTATAATAGACAAAGTCCATCCGATTGGCCATATAAGGTAAAGGAAGGTAAGGTTTCTGTACATCGGGAAAATCGCGTAAACCCATACGAATCTTATGGCGCACATAAAGATTAAAGTTGACACGGTTGCCACTATCGGCTTATTCATACCGCGAAGCGCGGCTCCCATTATCTCATTTATGCCGCATATAAAATAGGTGCTTGAGATTATAACCATCTTTTGTCTTGAATAGGCAATAACGGCGGGGTTGTCTGACATTATCGAGGACAGCTGGGATGAGAATATCGCGGACAGTGAGCCGAAGAATGCGCCGAGCGCAACCGTTATGCAAATACCGCGCATGACAGATTGAGTCGCGCGTTTGAGATTTCCTTTTCCTATATTCTGGCTGACGTACGGCATAACCGCAATCGACGTCGCGCAGGATATCTGATAAAGAATTCCGTCAAAATTGTTAGCTATTGAAATTCCGGTCGTTGCATCGGGACCGAAGGAATTGACGGTTGCAGTTATTATTACGTTAGCTACAGAATAAAGCGCCTGCTGAAGACCCGCGGGAATGCCAATGAAAAGAATTTCTTTAAGCTCCTTTTTGTAGAATCTGAAATAACGGAGCTTCAATTTTACGGCTCCGTCGCTTTTGATAAGCGCCCGCATACCGAGAACTGCCGAAGCAGACCAGGAGATTATAGTTGCAATCGCAACGCCCATAATGCTCATACCGAAGCAGCCGACGAAAAGAAGCGTAAAAGCGCATTTCACGATTCCGCCGACGATAAGATAAACCATCGGGCCTCTTGAGTCGCCCGACGAGCGAAGAATTGCAGCGCAGAAATTGTAGAGCATCAAAATCGGAATTCCTGCGAAATACATTCTGAAATACAGCACGGCACCGTCTATAAGCCGCTCGGGACAGTTCATCCATCCGAGAAAAACCTCGGCGCAGCTGATGCCGACAACCGTAAGCACAACACCTCCGACAAGAGAAAACAGCACCGATGCTCCGATGGCTCTGTCAACTCTTTCCCTGTCGCCTCTTCCTATATATCTTGCAATAACGACGTTAGCTCCCGTCGAAACACCGATAAGCAATCCCGTAATAAGGCTTATCAGAGTGGAGCACGAGCCGACTGCGCCAACCGAATATCCGTCACCCGTGTCAAATATTTTCAAAACCGTCATATCAACGATGTTGAAAAGGCTCATGACCACGTTCATTATCATTATAGGAATAGCTATTTTCAAAAGTCCGGGAACGATGGGTCCCGATAGCATATTAACTTCTTTTTTGCTTAAATTCATACGACCTCCAAGAAAGCGTCGGTTCATTAACCTATATTTTAGCACACGCCGCAGGAATGTCAATAGGTTATGAAAACTTTTCTTTATATTCCGTATAAAAGAACGCCGAGCGCACCCGATATGACTATCAAAAGTATCGGTGAGACGGTTTTGCTTTTAAATTTCTTGTAAATAAATGAAATTAAAACTACTGCGGCAAGCACGGCGAGAGCCTTAAAATCAAACACGGGTGCGCTGCTAACGGTTTGTATCCCGAAGATGTTGCTCAAAAACATAACCGCCGACGTTCCGAGAATAAGAGCGATAACCGCGGGACGTATGCCGTTAAGAGCCGCCTTTACTCCTCTGTATTTAAGCAGCCGAGTAAAAATCGTAGCTACAAGGAAAACAATAATAAAAGCGGGAAGCACGACTCCGAGAGTTGCTAAGAACGCGCCGAAAAATCCGCCTTGCGCCGAGCCGACGAAGGTTGCCATGTTTACTGCGATGGGTCCGGGCGTGGACTCCGATATGGCTATAAAATTAAGAAGCTCTTCGTCGGTGAACCAACCCTTGCTAAGACATTCGTCTCTTATAAAGGCAATAATGCCGTATCCGCCGCCGAATGCTACTGCGCCTATTTTCAAAAAGGTCAAAAAAAGCATTAAAAATTTCATTTGCCGTTCTCCTTTTCCTGCTGTCTTTCTTTCATATATTCAACGAAAAAGACGGATACGCCGATAAACGCAAATATAAGAATATAAAAAATCGTGGAGAAACTCACAGAGAAGAGTGAAAACGTTACCATCACTATAAACGTCAGCGCCGCTCCTACGACGTTGAAAACGGTTTTTTTAAGCTTTTTCAACATTCTTATTCCCGCCGAGAATATAATGTAGATCACGCATATCTGTATTCCTCTGAAAGCAGATGCAAACCAAGTGTTTTCAAGGAATTTATCAAAGAACAGCGATATCAAAAATATTATGGTAAAAGAAGGCAGGCACATACCGAGCGTTGCAAAGACCGAACCGAGAAAACCTTCTTTTTTATATCCTATGTATGTTGAACAGTTAATAGCAATCGGACCCGGTGTGGATTCCGCTATTGCGACCAGATCCAGAAATTCATCGCTTTCGATCCATTTCTTTCGAACGACGAATTCGTTATCGAGAATGCTTATCATCGCATAACCGCCGCCAAATGTAAAAAGCCCGATTTTAAACATAGATAAAAACAGCTCAAATAAGGTTTTTATTCTTTTCATTTTTTACCCCTTTGTCAGTTCTTTTGTCTTCCCCTTCAAATTATAGTCCTTGACGAGAAGCAGACTGTATAATTATAGCACAAATCAAGGCGGTTGGCAATAGAGAGTGCAAAAGATTTTTACGTTTTGCCGCTTTTATCCGACTTGCAAAGCAGCATGAAAATTTTTAAGGGCAGCTCCGATTCAAAACCGAGCTACCCTCTCTCTTTTAACTGTAAATTTATTTGCCGAAGTATCTCTCAAGAAGTCCTTGGAATGCTCTTCCATGGCGAGCTTCGTCCTTTGCCATCTCGTGAACCGTGTCGTGAATAGCGTCAAGATTTGCAGCCTTTGCTCTCTTAGCAAGATCAAACTTGCCCTCGGTTGCTCCATTCTCTGCCGATACTCTCATTTCAAGATTCTTCTTTGTTGAATTCGTTACGACCTCACCAAGAATTTCAGCAAACTTTGAGGCATGCTCCGCCTCTTCGTATGCAGCTTTTTCCCAGTAAAGAGCGATTTCAGGGTATCCCTCTCTTGCCGCAACTCTTGCCATTGCAAGATACATACCAACCTCACAGCACTCGCCCTCAAAGTTAGCTCTGAGATCTTTGATAATATCCTCGGAAACGCCCTCGGTTATACCAACAACATGCTCGGTAGCCCAAGTAAGCTTATTTTCCTCTACCTTATTGAATTTTTCTGCGGGAACCTTGCACTGCGGGCATCTTTCGGGGGCGCTGTCTCCCTCGTGAACGTAACCGCATACTGAACATACGTACTTTGCCATAATAATTTTCTCCTTAAATCAATACATTTTTAATTTTTCGTTTTTATTTTGACATTTCTCGCAAACACCTAAAAACTCAAGGTGGCATTCTTCAACCGAAAAGTTTTCGCATCCCGTTGTATGACGCAAAACGTCCTCTCTCGGAAACTCGGTTTCAACGTCGGCGACTGCACCGCATTCGCGGCAGACTATATGATAGTGCCTTTTAACTGTAAAATCATATCGGTCAAGTGCATCGGAGAGCTTCACGCGTAAAATTCTTCCGTCGTCCGCCGCTTCGGCAAGAAGTCTGTACACGGTGGCTCGGCTTATGCCGGGATATTTTGCATGCACCGCATCGTAAACCATGCCTGCAGACGGATGATTCGTCATACTGTTAAAGATGTCAAAAACAATTTCTTTTTGAATGGTGTTTCTTTTTTCTTTCATGATACTCATTCCTTATTAAGAACTGTTCCTGATAAGATTATATCATCCTTTTTCCTGTTTGTCAATAGGTTTTTTGAAATTTTTTTATTTTTTGATTTACCAAAGCTGCATTAATAATGAATGTTGAAAAAAAGCGCCGCTTATGATATAATGAAAACAAAACTACATCAGAAATTCCAGTTAAAACCGTAACCTTTTTGGCTTTCGCGTGTCTTATAGATGCAGGGGGTGGTAGATTGAAGCAGGATATTATTGAAGAATTGTTTACAAAATACTATAATGATGCTTTGTTATACACCTTGTCACTTACGAAAAATCATATGGCGGCAGAGGAAATCGTCTCAGATGCCTTCTATACCGCGCTGAAAACGTCGGATGACAGTGTGCATAATTTCAAGGCTTGGATGTTGAAGGTGTGCAGAAACCTTTATTTGAACACGCTTAGAAAAAACAAGCGTCTTGAAGAGTTAAACGAAAATATTGAAGACAAAAACGAGACTGTTTTGGAAAACATTATTCGCAAGGAAGAGTACAGAGCCCTGTACCACGCGATATCGCTGCTGAACCCGTCTCAAAAAGAAATCGTCACTCTTTTCTATTTTGAAGATTTATCTATAAAGGACATATCCCTTGTAACAGGCAAAAACGAAACCGTCATAAAGGTTTCACTTTTCCGCGGAAGAGAAGCACTCAAAAAAATTTTATCTCTCGGCCTGTAACCTTTTCTGCTCTTTATGTGTCTTATACATGAAAGGACAATGCGGAAAAACCCAAAAAGCAAAAAGGAGAAATACTATGAATTTTGAAACAGCTTATCAGAAATTTATAAACGGCACTGCCACTCCGGAGGAAGTGGAGTTTGTGCGCAGCGAGATGAAAAAGGCAAGCGAAATAAATGACATCCTGTCTGGTGTCAAAAGAGACGGTGCAACCGACGCCGCAGAAAAAGAAACAGTAAAAAAAGCAATAAGAAAATATCGAAAAAAGGACGTCCTGAAGACACTTTTAATCGTGTGCGCTTCTTTTCTTGTTCTTGCAATCGGCATAACCTGCGCTGTAGGCATACCGATTTTAAGCAACGCTAAGGACAACGTGAATTACACAGCAGAACAAGCGAAAACTATAGCAACCGACTATCTTGCCGACAGATATCCCGAGGGCTCAGAAAAAATAAAAGTACACAAGGTCGAGAAGGAAATTGAAATAGAAGGCAGAATTAAAAATGCGCGTTATATATATATAATTGATATCTACAACGGCATAAATAATGTGTTTGAAATTGAAATCGACAGCAAAACAGGACAAATTATCGAAGTGGATTAACACATTTTGCAAACCTTTAAAAGCTTTGCATCTTTGTTTTACGGTGAAAAATTAACATGACCGAGGCAATGAAACAGAGACGAATGAAGTCAAACTTTATATAGCATCAAGCAAATAAATTAAGCCGATGAGGAATCAAAAGAAACCTTATCGGCTTATTTTTTGCATTTTAGGCAAGCAGAAATAATCCAAACCCGTTTTAAAGATACCAATTTAACGAAATACATCGCTAAAAATCCTCTTCAAAAGGATAATCAGATCCGACGCCGCTCGTGCCCAATACTGACGTCTCGAATTTCACCCGTGTCAAATTATTCCCGCAAATCACCGCGTCAGTCTTTTTTGTCACTGCGGCGGATAACACCCATATAGTGCAAAATATTTCGGTCTTGCGTGCAGTCGCTTCCGTGATGACCTCGAACGGGCTTGCCCTTGCTGTTAAGCTCCGAGCCATAGGGGACTACCTCGTGAACGCCGTGATCGGGCGAATAGCTTATTAAAGTATTGTGATGCTTCCACAGACGTTTTACCGTAGCAGCAAGTATGTCAAAATACTGTCCCTGTCGGTAAAGAGCATTCTGTGTCTCCGGATGGAATGGGCCGTTGCGGTGATTCAGCGTATCAAACATATACGTATAAACGCATATAATGTCATGCTCGTCTTTAGCTATAAGCTGTTGAGCTTTTTCTATTATCTCTCCTTCGCAAGCGCAGTGATAATATTCAATACCGTGCCCTATAAAAATATTAGAAAGACTGCACGTCGGCGGTGCAATCATCGCAACCCTTTTTCCTGCACGCACGGCGGCGTCAAAGAAGGTGTCTATTTGGATAACAGGCTTCGCATACTCCTGAATTCCGTGAACGGAGGGCGCGGCTCCGGTATACATCGTGCCAAAGCACACCGGGGTTACGGACTGCATAGGCGAACAAAGCGGAACCGTCAGATGCGTATGCTTCAGAACAGGCAAAAATGCGTCGGGATAATCTTGATAGAGCCACATACCTACAGCATCCGGATTATGAATCAATACACGGTCAAAGCCATCCTTCGATAGCTGCCTCAACGTCTCGGATACCCAGGCAATGGGCGACTCCGCCTGCTCCGGCGGCTCAATGCCTATTGCGCTGCAAACAGTCGCACAAAAGTGCGTCAGAGAGGTTGTGTTGTAATCTTTCGTTTTATTTATCCTATCTGCCTTTTAAATTTCGATTCATTATAACATATAGATACCGCAATGTCAATGCCGAGCGCATATCATATCTCTGCGCATCCGAGAACCCAAATGTCACGGAAAAGCAATAAAGTGGTTTGTGAAAGAGATGTATAAGGGGTGAAGAAAAGGAGCTCACAAAGAGCTCCTTTTACTGTTGCAAAAATGGGTGAAGCGTGATATAATAATCTCACTGATAAATAAGAATTTGACGAGGTGATTAGGATGATAGAGATTACTGCTTGGATGAAGGAATTCTTGCAGACATTAAATGAGACTTTTGCAAATCGTGTATGGTTTGTCGGTTTGCAAGGTAGTTACG